>JAEZVQ010000010.1 GCA_023420745.1 Actinomycetes bacterium | reverse complement strand
GATTGATTCACGTAGGGTGAAAGGGTGTACCGCTGGATTTTTGATCACATCCTCGTCCACACCGACCCTGAACGTGCCCACCGTGCGGCAATGCGCCTGATGGCGATCGCCCCGCGTATCCCCGGTGTTCTCGCTCTCACGCGCCAGATCACCCGGCCGCAACCACCGATCATTCCTCCGCACGCGACGTTCTTGCCTCGCGCTCTCACTGGGCGCCTCGGCGTCGCTGCAGGGTTGGATAAAGACGGCGAAGGCATCGAAGCGCTGTGCGCCATGGGATTCGCCTTCGTCGAAATTGGGACTCTGACGCCGCTACCGCAACCGGGCAACGACAGACCGCGCCTGTGGAGGCTCGTCGCCACGCGGGAGCTGCGCAACCGGATGGGGTTCAACAATGACGGCGTTGATGCAGCGGCACGGCGGCTGCGGCGACTGCGCTCGACTCCAACGGGGCGTGCCGCGGTTGTCGGAGCGAATATTGGGAAAAACAAGGTGACGCCGAACGAGGAAGCTGCACGCGACTACTATCGTGCGGCGGCGAGGATTGCGCGGTGGGTGGATTTCCTCGTCATCAATGTGTCGTCTCCGAATACACCGGGGCTGCGCGACCTCCAAACGGTGGAGGCACTGACAGCGATCATCGACGCCACCCGTGCAGGAGCCGCAGCCGCCACCCGCTACGACGTGCCGATTTTCATCAAAATCGCCCCAGACCTTGACAACGACACGATTGACTCACTCGCCGAACTGGTCAATGAACGCCGACTCGCCGGTGTGGTCGCCGTCAACACCACCATCGCTCACAACCTCGGCGACGGGGGAGTGTCAGGATCGCGGGTGCTGCCCCGGGGGCTGGAGGTCGTGCGCCGACTGCGAGATATCCTCGACGACGATCGCACGATTATTGGAGTGGGCGGGATCGCCAGCGCTGAAGACGCGCAAGCCTACCGGGATGCCGGTGCCGACCTCGTTGAAGCGCTTACCGGATTTATCTACAACGGTCCGCGTTGGGCAGCCGACATCAACCGCGCGATTTGTTGAACTCGCCGCGCTTGACCTGCGGTTTCGGCTGGCGCCAGCGTCGTGCCATCACCATACGCGAGAAGATGTAGAACCACGACCCCTTCGGCCACGGCTCATTCGGATGATGCTCCTCGAGGTAGCTGCGGATCTTTCGCATGACCCACACCGATTCAATCACCGAGGCGCCGAGCAGAACATAGGTGCCGTAGGTGATGACCTGGACGAGAATCGCTGTGGCGCGAGGTGGAATGACCTGCACCAGCAGCGACAGCGACAGCATGACAACAATGAGTAGCAGCATCGCGGGAAGAACGAACTCGGCAATCGACCACCGCGAGTCAATGTAATCGCGAGTGATGCGACGAGCACGCCCACGCTCGCGCGCCGGCATGTAGCGCTCATCTCCCGTATCCATCGCCAACTGTTGACGTCGCCACGCCTCGTCACGGCGCTCTCGTGCCCGCTGCTTCGCCAACTTGCGGTCGGCGGGAATCATGTCTCGACGATTTGCCGCTTCAGCCTCTTTGCGACTGCGCGTCGGACGCCCCTTCGCACCGGGCTTCGCCGAAGTCACGCGATCTGAAGGAGAGGGGGACTGGGGTTGAGAATCCTTCTTGCCAAACACGGTGCTCACTCTACCGGAGCCTACGTGAGGCGACAGTACCCACGCGAGTTGCTAGCGTTATCAGGGTGAATGATTTGCGTCAACGACTGGAACAGTCTTTCCCTATTACCCTTGACCAGCTGTGCGACCTCGTGAGGATCCCGTCGGTGTCCGCCGACGCCTTCGACCAAGAACGCGTGTGGGACTCTGCGCGCCTCGTCGCCCATCAGCTCACCGATCTCGGGCTAGAAGCCCAGATCCTCACCGCCGCCGACGACACCGGTCGCGACGGACGTCCCGCGGTGGTCGCTCGCACCCCGCGGATCGAGGGCGCGCCGACGGTGCTGCTCTACGCCCACCACGATGTGCAGCCCCCCGGCGACGACGCATCGTGGACGACACCGCCTTTCGAACCCACCATTCGCGGTGACCGCCTCTACGGGCGAGGCACTTCCGACGACGGTGCCGGGATTGCTGTCCACCTCGGCGCGCTTCGCACCCTCATCACCACGGGTGGGGCGGACGATGCGATGGCACTTGACACGCCGCAACCGCTCAACGTCACCGTCTTCATTGAAGGCGAGGAGGAGATCGGATCCCCGTCCTTCGCCAACTTCCTCGCCACATATCACGAGCTACTCGAAGCCGACTACATCATTGTCGCCGACTCCGATAACTGGAAAGTCGGTCACCCGGCGTTGACCGCTTCGCTGCGCGGAGTCGTGTCCACCACCGTCACCCTGCGGGTGCTTGAACACGGTGTCCACTCCGGGATGTTCGGCGGTCCGATTCTCGACGCGGTGACCTTGAGCGCGCGCCTCATCGCCACGTTGCACCGCGAGGACGGGTCGGTTGCCGTCGATCTTGGGGTCGGCAGCGAAGAGTCCGACGTCGAGTGGGATGAAACTGAGTTCCGCGCTGACGCTTCGCTCCTCGACGGCGTGCGCCTCGCTGGGCGTGGTGATCTCGCCTCGCGGATGTGGACGCAGCCGGCGATCTCGATTATCGGTTTCGATGCGACGAGCGTTGCTGAGGCGTCAAATACGATCATTCCGGCGGCACGTTTCACCGTGTCAATGCGGATTCCCGGCGGGATTGATCCTGCTGTGGCGTTGGAGAAACTCGAGGATTATCTGCGCCTCCACGTGCCGTTTGGTGCACATATCGAGTTCAGCGACGGGGAAACCGGACCGTCCTATCAGGCTGACCTCGACTCGGAAGCGGCGACCATCGCTCACCGTGCGCTGAGCGAGGCATGGGGAGTGCCGAGTGTCAATATTGGTGTCGGCGGGTCCATCCCGTTCATTTCCGACTTCCAACGCCAATTC
>JAEZVQ010000007.1 GCA_023420745.1 Actinomycetes bacterium | reverse complement strand
GGGTGTCGGCGTTTCAGGGGGTGGGTTCAGCGGTGAATAGCCGCGCCACCGCGTCGACGTCGCCGGTGTCGATGGCGGCAACCAGCGCAGGGTCGCCGGCGTCATACGGGTCGGGCAGCGGGATTCTCAAACTGCGCTCATGTGCCGGATCGTCGATGACAATCGACGTCCACGAGGCTTTCGCCAGCGTCGCCATCGCGAGCACGGCACGGCCACGCACCCACGCGCGGGTCGTCGCCGGGGGCGTGTGTGCCGCGCGCTCCACCTCGTCGGCGCTGAATAGGCGCCGCACGCGACCGGCTCGATCGAGTGCAGCAACCAGCCCGCGCTCCTCGCGCAGATCCGCCCACTGCACGTCCATTGCGGCAAGCCGCGGATCTGACCAGTCAACTCCGAGACGGCGGCGTTGACGGTCGAGTAACTGGTATTTCGCTACCCATTCGACGTCTGTGGCGATCGCGTCGTAACCGGTGCCGGTGAGGCGAATATGGTCGAGCCCGTCGAGAATACGCGTCCACAGGGCGACCACTTCACGCTCCCCCTCATCGAGGTCCAAGAGCGTCTCAGTGACCATCCGCAGGTATTCGCGTTGAATCTCGATCGCGGTGAGGCTTCGCCCGCCGGAGGTGTCGTAGGTTGTCGACAGGGTGAGGTCGTGGGATACGCGATGAGCGGCAAGTACCGCGTCTTCGGCGAGGGTCAGTGCATCCCAGTCCATCGCGAACCCGGTGACACTCGCGCGTTCAATCGCGCGCACGACGAGCGCGGTGGTGCCCACCCGCAGCAGCATCGACACGTCGAACTGGTTGGCGTCACCGTTGATGATGTGGAGGCGTCGCCACTGTGAGCTCGGCGCGTGGGGCTCGTCGCGAGTGTTGATAATCGGGCGGTTGAATGTCGTTTCCAACCCAATGTCGTTTTCGATGAAGTCGGCACGCTGTGAGATTTGGAATCCGGGGTGTTCACTGCGCTGTCCGATTCCCACGCGCCCGGATCCGCACAGAATCGGGCGGGTGACGAGGAACGGGGTGAGGTAGCGGGCGAGATCGTCAATGTCGACCCGCCGCGCCACGAGGTAGTTTTCGTGGGTGCCGTAGGCGGCTCCCTTACCGGCGGTGTTGTTCTTGTACGCGGCGATGTCGTGCCCCCGATCCGCTGCGGCTCGCATCGCCTGTCGCGCGATCACCTCACCGGCGCGATCCCACAGCACGGCGTCACGCGCGTTGCGCGTTTCGGGCGCGGAGTATTCCGGGTGCGCGTGGTCGACGTAGAAGCGCGCCCCGTTTGGCGTCACCACGGACGTGGCGCGCTGCACTCGCCGATCGTATTCACTGGTGGCCGCACCGATTTCAACCCCACCGGAGGGTGCAAGCCGATAGGGGTCGTCGGTGAGCAGCGAGGGGTGCGCGTGGGCACGCTCGAGCCGGTATCCGCGGGCGTCGTTGAGCGGATCTTCACCGGTGTAATCCCAGCGCACCGGCGGATGAGCCAGCGTCTCCCCGTAGCTTTCGACGAGGTCGGCGCTGAGTTGGATCGGGTTAAATGGCGCCCCTGTCGGGGCAGCGGGCATGATCCCGAATTCGGTTTCAGTACCGATCAGTGTGCGATGCTCACTCGTCATTTTCGCTGTCCTCCCGGTGTCGCACGCTCGATGTGGCGTTGGTGGATGGCGGCAATGCCGTCGGCGCGAAGCCCGGTGACTCGCGCCCATTCCTGCGGTGTCGAGGTGGCGGAGAGGTCGGCGGTTTCGCGGATTTCTTCGTCAAGGGCGCGCTCCAGGTGCTCGACTGTCAAGCCTGGTCGCCCGCAGATGGTGTCGTGGATGGCGAATTTTTTGGCTCGTTCCACAATGGCCGCGATCATCGCTCCGGATACCAGGTCGCACACGTGGATGCTGCGTTTTGTCCCGTCGCGCAAATTGAGGTCGAATAGCACGGTGCGGTCGCTGCGGGTGAACAACGAAGCCACAATGTGGTCAATCAGCAGCGTCGCTCTACTGGGCTTGGTACTCAAGCTGTCGCCGTTGTTGTCGCCATTATTTTCGCTAGCGAGCGGCAGATCGTCGGTGAGGTATTTGCCGAAAATGTCGCGTGCCCCGTCCATGGTCGGCCGGTCGACGCGAATGCGAATATCGAGGCGCCCCGGACGCAACACCGCAGGGTCGATCATGTCCTCGCGATTCGACGCCCCGATGACGATGACATTGTCGAGGCGTTCCACCCCGTCAATTTCGGCGAGCATCTGCGGCACGATCATCGTTTCGACGTCGGAGGAAATCCCGGAACCGCGCGTGCGCAACAGCGCTTCCATTTCGTCGAAGAAGATGACGACGGGCACGTCGGTGCTGGCCAGCGCGCGAGCACGAGCGAAGATTGCGCGAATGTGACGCTCAGTTTCACCGACGTACTTGTTGAGCAGCTCCGGACCTTTGATCGACAGGAAGTAGGGGGTGCGCCGCCCGCGCGCGTCAGCGAGTGAACGTGCCACGGCTTTGGCAATGAGTGTTTTCCCACACCCCGGCGGCCCGTAGAGCAAGATTCCCTGCGGGGGTCGCAGCCGGTAGCGCCGGTAGAGGTCGGGGTGTTGAAACGGCATTTCCACCGCGTCGCGCACTTTGCGAATCTGCTCGTCGAGTCCACCAATATCCGCGTAAGTGACGTCGGGGACTTCCGGTGCGAGCAGCTGCTCGACATCGCGTCGAATCAGCTTTTCCGTGGCGATTCCCGCCACCGGATCGACGACCAGGGAATCCCCGGTTTTGAGGTTGCCATGCCGCAGCGCGGACGCGAGTGTCACCACCCGCTGATTCGTGGTGTCAGCGCCGACGAGTACCCGGTCGACGCCGACGGTTTCAATCACGGTCATCACCTGACCGTTTCGTCCCGGCGGGAGAGCTTCGCTCACCGTCATATCCTCGTCGACGCGCACGCGCTGTCCGACAACCAGGCTGGCCATGTCAACATTGACGGCCACCGACAGACGCATCACGCGCCCGGACAGCATGACTTCGACTTCGCGCCGCTCGTCGTCGGTGGCAAGGACGACAGCAATCGTCGACGGCGCTCGTCCCACGCCGCGCAGCTTTTCTTTTGCGCGGATCAGCGCCTCACGCGCGTCACTGAGGGCGTGCGTTAGCCGCTCGTTCTTCGCTTCGAGGCTGGCGAGGCGACGCTCAAGCTCGCCGACGCGGTCACTCGCCGATACTGGTTCGTTCAGCACTGCTGCTTCGTTGGGCACTGCTGTGCGCGTGCCGGGCGTTGGATCACTCATCGCTAGCCTCGTCTGTCGAGGTGACATTGTCCGTTGAGCTCTCGTCGCTGAGCCAGGTGGCGACCTTGGTAGTGACCGTCCGCGCGGAGCGGCGCACTTTCTTCGCCGACACGACCGGGTTGAGTTCCCGGTGTTCTTCCCAGCCGTCCTCGTCATTCCACTGCCCGGCCAGCCCCTCGGCTGCAGCCTGCGGGCGCGTCGAGCGCTGCTGTGGCAGGTGGTGGCGTGCCATCCGCCGGGTGGTGAGGAGGAACCCGGTGTGCGCCACCATCCGGTGATCGGGGCGCACGGCCAGCCCGTCGAGATGCCAGCCTCGCGTCATTGACTCCCACACTTCAGGCTGGGAATAGAGCTGGGTGGCGACGATATCTTCGCGCACCCGCGACAGCTGCGTCACCGTCGCCACGTACACGATGAGCAGTCCGCCCGGCACGAGGATCCGGTGTGCCGCTTCCAGGCATTCCCAGGGTGCCAGCATGTCGAGCACAACGCGGTCGACGCTTTCTTCCTCCATCGCCGCAGTGACGTCAATGAAGTCGCCGACGCTGAGCGTCCACGCCGGGTGGCGCCCACCGAACCACAGGTCGACGTTGCCCTGGGCGATGGTGGCGAAGTCGGCGCGACGCTCGATCGAGTGGAGGCTACCGTGCTCTCCGATGGCGGAGAGGAGAAATGTGGAGAGAGCGCCGGAGCCAACGCCGGCTTCGACCACGCGCGCGCCGGGGAAAATGTCGCCGAACGTGACGATTTGCGCCGCGTCCTTGGGGTAGACGATCGCCGCACCGCGTGGCATCGACATCACGTAGTCCGACAGTCGTGGGCGCACCACGTGGAATTCGTGGGTGCCGTCGGTGATTGTCACGCCCTCGGGCCCGCCGATGAGGTCGTCGTGGAAAATCCGGCCGCGCGAGCACTGGAACTGCCCGCCAGGGACGAGCACCACCGTGTGAAGCCGCCCCTTCGGGTCGGTGATTTGAACGTAGTCGCCAGCACGCAGCGGCCCGCGTTTTGTCGCCTGTCCCGGCGGGATGGGCGCGGGACGCGGTTCGACAGTGTCGGGCTGAGTGGTACTCACCGGCTGAATGCTGCTCGCCGGTCGAGTGTGGCTCGCCGGCTGAGTTGTTGAAGTCGTGGAGTCTGTTGGTGCCATGTCCCCCATATTTTACGACGCGCCGCCTACCTCGACACTGTGACTGTCACCATGACCTCGCCACTGCGGCCACCGCCGCATCGCGGGTGACCGGTGTTCTACCGTAGAGCTATGACGTCCTCGCCGCCAGATTCGACCGACACCACCTCCGGCACGAACCGCAGTCGGCGCCTCGCTGCGCTGTCCGCGTCGTCAATGTCGACGTGGATCCAGTGTCCGATGCGCTACCGCCTGGTCTATGTCAACCGGTTGAAGGAGCCGCCCACTCAAGCGACGACCCGCGGAATTCTCATCCACGCTGTGCTCGAGCATCTCTTCGATTTGCCCGCGCATGAGCGCACGCCTCAGGTGGCACACGACCTCGTCTCCCCCACACTCGCGGCACTGTTCGGTGACGATCCCACGTTCCCGGCTCTGTTCCCCGCGGAGGATGACCGCCGCGCGTGGGAGGCGTCGGTACATGCGCTCATCGACTCGTATTTCGTGACCGAAAATCCGACGCGGCTGGAACCGTTCGTGCGCGAGCAATTGATGGAGACCGAGGTCGGCGACGGGATTGCCATTCGCGGCTACATTGACCGTGTCGATCGCGCGCCCAATGGCGCGCTGCGGGTGGTGGACTACAAGACGGGCAAGTCACCGAAACCGCAATATCAGGATGACAAGCTGCGCCAGATGCGCTTCTATTCGCTGCTGTTGTCGGCGAGTGGATACCCGATGCCGGCGTGCACCCGTCTGATTTTCCTCGCCGACGGTCGGATCCTCGACTGGCAGCCCGATGACCAGACGATGCGCGCGTTCGTCAACCAGGTCAGCGACACGGTGGATGACATCGAACGCGCCCTCGATACGGGGACGTTCCGCACCATCAGACAGCCGCTGTGTCGCTGGTGCGGGGTGCAGCAGTATTGCCCGCTGTTTTCTCCGGGTGCGTTGCCAGAAATTACCGACAACGATGCGGAGTACGCGCGTTCTATCCGGCGAGTACCCCGGTGTTGAGCAGCAGCGCCACCACGGCGGCGACAACAATGCGGTACACCACGAAGGGCTCGTAGGAGCGTGTCGATACGAGTTTGAGGAACCACAGGATGACGGCGTAACCGACACCGAATGCGATGACGGTGGCGAGCACGGTCGGTCCGAGTGCCAGGGGCTCACCGCCGACGATGACTTTCGCCAGCTTGTAGAACCCGGAGGCAAATACCGCGGGCATGGCGAGGAGGAACGAGTAGCGTGCCGCAGCTTCACGGGTGTAGCCGAGCGCGCGCCCCATGGTGATGGTGCCGCCCGATCGTGACACGCCGGGGATGAGGGCGAGGGACTGGGCGAGACCGTAGGCAATGGCGTGGGGCCAGGTGAGGTGGTCGAGGGTGCGCTGCTGCTTGCCGAGGCGGTCGGCGGCACTGAGCAGCACAGCGAAGATGACGAGCATCGTCACGGTGATCCACAGGTGGCGAAATGTCGTGTCGATCCAGGATTCGAGCAGCAGCCCGAGGACGGCAATCGGAATCGATCCGACAATAATCATCCACCCCATCCGTACGTCCGGGTCGGACTGTGCCACGCGCCGGGGTTGAGCAACCCACGGCATCGCGGAGAACCATCGGGTGAGGATGCGGACGATGTCGGGGAAGAATATCACCAGCACCGCGGCTTCCGTGCCGATCTGGGTGATGGCGGTGAACGCCGCACCGGGGTCGTCGATGCCGAGCAGTTCGGAGGCGATGCGCAGGTGTGCGGAGGAAGAAATTGGGAGGAACTCCGTCAGCCCCTGGATCAGCCCGAGGATGATTGCGTCAAACCAGTCCATGTGCTTGATCTTACCCGCGTGGCAAACGCGATAGCGTATGAGGCATGCAACAGCGCACGATGGGACGCACAGGGCTCTTTGTATCGTCATTGGGTTTGGGCACACTGACATGGGGGCGAGACACCACCGCTGACGATGCGGAACAGATGTGGACGATGTTCGCCGACGCGGGTGGCACCGTCATCGACACCTCCCCCGCCTACGGTGACGGTCAGGCGCAGCCGGTTATCGGTTCGATCCTCGGGCGCGTCATCCCTCGTGACGAAACCATCCTCGTTTCCACCGGTGGCTGGAGCCGCGTTGATGGGCAACAAATGCTGTCGAACTCGCGTCACGCGCTGCTGGCCACACTTGATCGCACGCTGTCTGAGCTCGGAACCGACTACCTCGACGTGTTTCTCGTGTCGCGTCGCGACCCGCACACGCCGTTCGACGAGACGCTGAGCGCCATCGACATTGCGGTGCGTTCTGGGCGGGTGCGCTATGCCGGGGTGTCGAATCATTCGTCGTGGGATACGGCGACACTGTGTGCGCTGTCGCATGGGTTGCCGGGGGCAATTGCGGTGACGGAGTCGGAGTATTCGCTGCTGGCGCGCCAGGTTGAGGTCGATCTGCTGCCCGGTGTGCGCGAGGCTGGCTTGGGGTTCTTTGCCTGGTCGGCGTTGGCGCGCGGTGTGCTCAGCGGCAAGTACCGCCATTCCACTCCCCCGGATTCGCGTGCCGCGTCGCCGCTGCTCGCCGGGTTTGTCACCCCGTATCTCACCGAGCGTTGTCAGCGCATCGTCGAAGGGCTGGCCGTGGCTGCCGAGGGGCTTGACCGGACGATTGCAGACGTCGCACTGGGGTGGATTCAGCATCGCCCGGGCGTGTCGTGTGCGCTGATCGGGCCGCGTTCGCCGCTTCAGTTGGCGCAGCTACTCGACGGTGGTGGCGAGCCGCTGCCCCCGGCGATTAACCAGGCGTTGGACGATATTTCGGTGTCGTCGCTGCACTGATGTGCGCCGTGCGGCGTTCACTCAGGTTCACTCAGCGGTCGAAATCCTCATCCTCATCGTCGTCGACGAGGTAGTAGTCGTACTCGTCGTCATCCGCGTCTTCGTCTTCGTCGAGGTCATCGTCATCAATGTCGTCGTAGTCGTCGAAGTCATCCTCGTCGTCAACGTCTTCGT
>JAEZVQ010000184.1 GCA_023420745.1 Actinomycetes bacterium | reverse complement strand
GTGGAGGAAAGTGGGGTAGAGTGGGGGTTGCGCGTCTCAGGGTGGGTCATGCGAAGGAGGTGGCAGGGTGTTCCTCGGTACGTACGAGCCGAAGCTCGACGACAAAGGGCGAGTTATCCTGCCGGCGAAATTCCGCGACCAACTCGCCGAAGGCGTCGTCATCACACGCGGTCAGGATCGTTGCCTCTACGCATTTCCGACGAGTGAGTTCCATGCCATGTTTGAACAGCTGCGACAGGCGCCGCTGTCGTCAAAACAGGCACGTGACTACGTGCGCGTGATGATGTCGAGTGCCTCGGACGAAACACCCGACAAGCAGGGGCGGGTCACCATCCCCCCGGCGCTTCGTCGCTACGCCAACCTCGGTCGCGATCTTGCGGTGATTGGGGCGGGCACGCGCGTCGAAATCTGGGACGCCGAGCAGTGGGAGAACTACCTCAACGAACAAGAGGACGCATTCGCCTCAATCGCCGAGGAAGTGATCCCCGGCATGTTCTGATTCGCGGAGGTCTCTTACCGATTCCGACGTCACTTCCCCGGCGACGGAAACCCTCGGTGGGAGTCCCGCGCGAAGCAGCCGTGCCTCACCGTGAACAACACACGCGATTCTCGGTACCGGTCGATCGCTATACCGGTCGAGAACGCCTGGCGGAGAAAGGTTCGAGCGGGTGAGTAGCATTCGCGACACTGCGGCGACGATGAGCGTCGACGCGATCGCTGCGCTGCACGCTCCCGTCCTCCCGCACACCATCTGCGACCTGATGGCGCCGGCACTGACCGCCACCCCGAGTTATGTCATTGACGCGACCTTAGGAATGGGCGGACATAGCGAAGCAATCCTGACCCGCTTCCCTCAAGTGCACATCATTGGTATTGATCGTGACGAGGATGCGCTCGCGCTGGCCGGGCAGCGCCTTCAGCGCTTCGCCGACCGGCTGACGACGGTGCATGCCACCTACGACACGATTGCCGAGGTTGTTGCCGACCGTGATCTCGACGGTCGCATTGACGCGGTGCTGATGGATCTCGGTGTTTCCTCACTCCAACTCGACGAGGACGAACGCGGCTTTTCCTACGCGCGTGACTGTGCCCTCGACATGCGGATGGATCAACGTGCGCCGGTCACTGCGGCGACGATTGTCAACGACGCGAGTGAGCGAGAACTCGCGCGGATCCTGCGGCTATGGGGCGAAGAGCGCTTCGCCAGCCGAATCGCTCGCGCCATCGTGACCAGGCGAGCCGAACACGCGATCACCACGACAGGAGAACTAGCCGACCTCGTGCGCACAGCAATTCCTGCTCCAGCGCGGCGCCACGGTGGCAATCCAGCAAAACGCACGTTCCAAGCACTGCGCATCGCTGTCAACGACGAGCTGACGATCCTTGAACGCGCATTGCCCGCCGCAATCAGTGTGCTTCGCCCCGGTGGGCGCCTCATCGTCGAGTCCTACCATTCGCTCGAAGATCGCATGGTCAAGCGCGCCATCCAGGCACTGAGCCGAGTGGAGATCCCGCATGGGCTTCCCATCCGTGCCGATGCGGCGGAGTCGCCACTGCGCCCGGTGACAAAAGGCGCGGTGAATGCCACCGACGACGACATTGCCGACAATCCGCGTGCCGCATCGGTGCGAATTCGCGCCGCCGAACTCGTGCGAAACCCCACGCGAGATGAACTCAACCGATTGATGACCGACCACAGCCGCGGATACGACACGACAAGGAGAAAGCGATGAGCGCCGCAGCGTTGACGAAGACGCGTCCCGCACCGACCACCCGTGCGCGGATCATCACACCCGAACTGCGCGTTGTCGAAGGACAGGGGTCAGCGCGCAGCTTCCGGTTGCTCGCTGCCATCGTCGTCACGGTGATCGCGGTGATTGTCGGCATCAACCTCTACGTGTCGACCCAGATGACGGCAACCGCCTACCAGATTCGCGACAAACAGATTGAGCTGACGCGGCTGAGCGAAGAAAGCCAGATGCTGCAACAGAAGTTGAAGAGCGTGTCGTCACCGGGGAACCTGGAGAGAATCGCACGCTCCGAGGGGATGGTGCCTGCCGGTCAAGCGGGCTTCATTACCTTGTCGACGTCGAGTGTTGAGGGTGGGAAGCCGGCACAGTGACAGTGTGGGCATCGCGCAGCGACCGGTCGGTCGCGAGGAGGTGAGCGCAACCGATGGCGAAGCACCGTTATGCGGGGGCACCTCGGCGCATTTTGCTGCTGTGGACAGCGTTTGTTGCCGCCTTCTCGCTGATTGGGTTGGCGCTGGTGAAAATCCAGGTGATCTCTGCGCCGACACTCGCGGCGCAGGGGCTCGCCGTGCGAACCCATCAGTCGCAGTTGCCGGCGCAGCGTGGGGACATCGTTGACGCCAATGGCAACGTCCTTGCCACCTCTGTGGAGACGAAGCACATTGCGGTCAACCAGGTGGCGATCAAGCAAGCGCACGTATTTGGTGGCGAAGAAGATGCGGAGGGTAATCGTACCGAGATTGGTATTGGCCCCGCCGCTGCAGCACAGGTTCTCGCTCCGATTCTGGGTCAGGACGAAGCTGAGCTGGGTGGGAAAATGGTCGGGGATTCGACCTACGTTTATCTCGCCAAGGATGTACCGCTGCCGAAGTGGCGAGAAATCCGTGCGCTGGGTATCTACGGTATCGAATGGGAGAACTCCTACCAGCGGGTGTACCCCAATGGGGCACTCGCCGCATCGGTGATTGGCACGATTAATAGCGAGGGAGATGGCACGTCCGGGCTTGAACTCGTTGAGAATGACAACCTCGTCGGTGTGCCGGGGGAACAAGCCTACGAAATCGGTGCCACCGGCGAGGTGATTCCCGGGGGGAAATCCGTTGTCGAAGCGGCCAAAGATGGGGCAACCGTCCACACCTCGTTGCGTATGGACTTGCAGTATTCGGTTGAAGAAGCGCTCAATGAGGCGGTTAAGAAATACGGTGCCGACTGGGGTTCGGTCGTCATCGAAGAGGTATCGACAGGGAGGATCCTCGTCCTCGCTGACTCGGGGAATACAGAGATTACCGCGGTACCTCAGACATCGCGCATTGCGCAGTACGCGGTCGAGCCTGGCTCGGTTGGCAAGATCGTCACCGTCACCTCCGCACTCGAACACGGAACAGTGACACCGACAACGCCGATTGACACCCCGTATCAGATGACGACAGATAACGGGCAGCAGTTCCGAGATTCACACGAGCATCCCGACTACACGCGCACCGTTACCGGTGTCCTCGCCGAGTCGTCGAACACCGGTGCCATTCGCATTGGTCAAACCGTGTCGGACGAACAACGATATGACCTCTATCAACGCCTAGGTTTTGGCGAGACCACGGGGATTGAGCTGCCCGGTGAATCCGGAGGCATCCTCGCCCACTGGGAGAACTGGGATGGTGCGCAACGCTACACCACGATGTTCGGACAAGGCTACGCATTGACGCAGCTCCAGCAAGCGAACTTCATGGCGACCATCGCTAACGGTGGTGTGGCGCAGCGCCCCCACCTGGTTGATGGCATTACCCGCGCTGACGGAACTTATGAAGAAACGAAGAAGGAACCGCCACGTCGAGTTGTCGATCCCGATGTTGCTCACGAAGTCGTCAAAATCCTCGAGTCGACGATGTCGGATGAGATCGGTACCGGCGCGTCCTTCGCGGTCGAGGGATATCGCATCGGGGCAAAGACCGGTACCGCGGAAATTATTGAAAACGGACAGTATTCGGGGACAGCAACGACAGTTCTCGGTGTCGTTCCCGTCGACCAGCCAACGCTGGCCGTGTCGGTATTGCTCTACCGCCCCCGCACGTCCATTTGGGCTTCTGAAACCGCTGGTCCGCTGTTCCATAACGTCGTGTCGGAAGCGGTGCGGTCACTGGGCGTCCCGGTGTCGACGACACCACCTGAGCTGTATCCCACCACGCCCTAACCGTGTGGGGAACGAAAAAGGTGAGATGATGAACGGCAGCAGTGCGTCGCGCGGAGGGATCGAGGTCGGCGCCTCGACCCCCTCCGGCGAAGTGAGGAACTTGAGGACTGGCGCAGACCAGTCACGACGTGAGATGAGGAAACGCAGGTGAAGACGTATCTGGCGAGTGAGGTCGCTCGTATCGTCGGCGCTCAGCTCATCGGTGAAGACCGAGAAATTACCGGCCCGATTACCACCGACTCCCGGGAGTGTGGCGTGGGCGGGCTGTATGTGGCGCGCGTTGGTGAGCACAGCGACGGTCACCGGTTCCTCGGTCACGCCTTCGATGCTGGTACTGAGGTGGCGATTGTCACCGATCCCGATGCTGCTGTGCCCGAGGGGATGACACGAATCCTCGTTGACGACGCCACGCGGGCACTTGGGCGTTTCGCGGCGGCGCACCTGAAATCCCTCCGCGAAAATTCGACGATCACGGTGGTTGCCATTACCGGGTCGGTAGGGAAGACCACGACGAAAGATCTCACCGCGCGCATCCTGTCAACCTTCGCTCCGACGGTGTCGCCGCTGCGATCATTCAATAACGAGGTTGGGATGCCGCTGACCGTGTTACGCGCCGACGACACGACGCGATATCTCGTCCTCGAAATGGGAACGTCGGGACCGGGACAGCTGCAATACCTCACCCGGATCGCCCCGCCCGATATTGCCGTTGAACTCGCGGTCGGCAAAGCACACTTGGGCGGATTCGGTAGCGTCGCCGCCCTGGCTCACGCCAAAGCTGAACTGATCGAAGGGCTGGTATCTGGAGGGACGGCAATCCTCAACGCGGATGATCCCAATGTCAAAGAC
>JAEZVQ010000149.1 GCA_023420745.1 Actinomycetes bacterium | reverse complement strand
AAGCCGGCGGCGATGACGGTGACGCGCAGCTGGTCGCCGAGGTCGTCGGAGATCGCCGTACCGTAGATGACGTTGGCCTCCTCGTGCAGGGACTCCTGGACGAGGCTGACGGCTTTGTTGACCTCCTGGAGGGTGAGGTCGGAGCTCGCTTGGAGGAAGATCAACGCACCGTGAGCGCCGTTGATTTCCGATTCGAGAAGCTTCGACGAAATCGCTGCTTCAGTTGCCTTCCCAGCACGATCGTCACCGTTGGCCACACCGATTCCCATCAGCGCTGTGCCTGCGTTACGCATCACCGCTTCAACGTCGGCAAAGTCGACGTTGACGAGCGCGGGGGTGGTAATCAGCTCGGTGATCCCCTGGACGCCACATCGCAGCGTATCGTCAGCCATCTTGAAGGCTTCGATATAGGTGAGATCCGGGTCAGCGACAGCCAGCAAACTGTCGTTGGGGACGACGATCAGAGCGTCGACGTTCTTGCGCAGTTCTTCAATGCCAGCCTCAGCTTGGCGCTTGCGTCGCGCCCCTTCAAAAGAGAACGGACGGGACACGACACCGACCGTCAGGGCACCGAGTTCGCGGGCAATCGAGGCGATGACCGGTGCCGCGCCGGTTCCGGTGCCTCCGCCTTCGCCGGCGGTGACAAACACCATGTCGGAGCCGCGCAACGTCTCAGTGATGAGATCACGAGTTGCCTCGGCTGCTTCACGCCCACGCTTAGGGTCAGCGCCGGCACCGAGTCCGCGGGTCGATCCCTTGAGCTCGATCTTTGTCTCGACATCGCCAGCGCACAGTGCCTGAAGGTCGGTATTTGCCACGACGAAGTCGACACCTTGAACCCCGGCCTCGATCATCCGGTTGACGGCGTTGGAACCACCGCCACCAACACCGATGACCGTAATCTTCGCCAAAGAGAGTTCAGAGCTGTTCCCTACCGGCGATCCCGCTCCATAGGGATCGCTGTCGAGCTGTGCATCCCGCTCCATGGTGTAGTCCTCGGTCATCGTTTCCCCCACTCGCAATCTCGGCAGCGTTGAGAACAACCCTCAACCTCAACTTGACGGTTGAGGTTTGTCCTCCGTTTAGGCGAAGTGACGATAGGACGACCGAGGGGGCGCTTCAACCATTTCGCGGGGCGTGTCGCCGTCGTGTCACGAAGTCATTGGTCGGGTCGGCGTCGACACGTCGTAGACCTGCGCTGGACGCTGTTCGAGCAGAACCGACACCACCTGTCCTTTGAGTGCTGACTGCGAGGCATCCCCCCACTTAATCACCCGCCCGTCGTCGAGGTGGAGTGTCAGCGAGACCCCGTCCGCGGTGATTGACGCAACCATTTCCATCAGCGCGGTCGGTGCGTCATCGCGCACCGCCATCACCATCTCGATGGCGCGACTACGCGCGGCTGGGTCATCGGTTGCGAAACTCAACACCGTGAGCCCGTCGCTCTGGTTGTCGCTGCGGAGGAGTTCGACGCCAAAACGGTCGTACACCACCCACACGCCATCGTCGTTCGCTGTCAGTGCGGGCGTGCGCGGCGTAACGGCGACACTCAGCCCGTGCGGCCAATCGCGACTCACTGTTGCCGATTCCACCCACGTCAGCGATTCGAGATCGGAGACAATCGACTGCGTTGAGAGCCGCGGGAGTGGCACGCGATCGTACGGGGTGAGGGCAGCGAGGACATCTTCGTCGGTCAGCGACTGGTTTGTCCCGGTAATCGTGGTGTTGCTCGCGCGGTATTCGAAAACCGGCGAGAAAAATACGCCCCATACGATGATGCCGAGAACAACGACAGCGAGGACGGCGATCCCGATTCGCGTCGCCAATGAGCGTGCTGCGGCACGCACGCGAGTCGGTCGGCGCCGCGTCGCCTCGGTATCTCGCTCGCTGTCTGCGCGATTGGCGAAGAGGAGAGCCGCACGCTTCGAGGTAAAGTAGCGTCCTCCCGTTGCCGAGACAGACCGTGACCGCACGTTCTTCTTCTCACGCTGAGTCTTCGCGCGCTCAGCCGTCGAGCCCCAGACCTTCGCGCGCTCAGTCTTCGGCTCCTTCGCCTTCGAGCTGAACGACAGGCGCTTCGCGGAGATCTCGTCGCGAGCCCGGGCTTCTCGCGTCGATCGCAGCGACCCACGCGGTGTCGACTGTTCGCCCGGTGTGCGTGTCGGGGACGATTCTTGAACCGAATCGTTGACGCCCGATGCCGGTGTTTTCGGGGTGGGAGCTTTCGGGATTCCGGGACGTTTCACGCCGTCGACTCCCATTCGCTGAGAATCGTTGACGCTGTGTCGGTAATATTCCCCGCCCCCATGGTCACACAGATGTCGCCGGGCTGGGTCAGCTGTGCGGCGAGGCGTGCCGCGTCATGACGATCGGGAACCCACCGTGCTCCGGGGAGTTGGTCAGTAATGATCTCTGAGGTGACACTGTGGTCGTCGACCTCGCGTGCCGCATAGATGTCGCATACCACCACCTCGTCAGCGAGAGCGAGACTGGAGGCGAACCGGTCGGCAAAATTCCGGGTTCGAGAAAACAGGTGCGGTTGGAATACCACGACGACGCGCCCCTCCCCCGCGGCATCTCGCGCCTGACGAAGAGCGGCAGCCACCTCGGTCGGGTGGTGCGCATAGTCGTCAAAGAGTCGACGCCTGCCGACCTCTCCACGCCATTCAAATCGCCGCCCGGTTCCACGGAAAACCGAGAGCGCGCGAGCACAATCCTCGGCGTTGAATCCCAGTGCCGTGCCGGCGAGGAGCGCCGCCGTCGCGTTGAGGAGGTTGTGGTTGCCCGACACACTGAGGTCGAGCGTCACCGTATCACCGGCAATGGTCACGGTGGCGTGCGAAGTGCGTGCCTCGCAGCGCATGTCGTCAATCACGGCATGCGTCGCCGGGTTGACATCGAGATCGGTCGCAGTGCTGGTGCCGTACGTCCACAGCAATGTCGAGTGTCCGCTGTTGCGGTGGTGCTGGGTGAGGCGCTGCGCCAGACGCAGTCCTCCGGGATCATCGACGCAGACGACGAGCGTCCCACCGTCAACGATACGCGTGGCGAACGCTGCGAACGCATCTTCAAACGCCTCGGTGGTGCCGTAGTGGTCAAGATGGTCGGGTTCGATATTGGTGACGACGGCAACTCGCGGCGAATAGTTGAGGAATGACGCGTCCGACTCATCGGCTTCGGCAACGAAAATCGGCGCGTCACCGAGGTGTGCGCCGGTATCGAATCCGGTAACGACCCCACCCACAGCGAAGGAGGCATCCACACCCATCGCGTGAAACATTGCAGCGAGCATCCCCGATGTCGTCGTTTTCCCGTGGGCGCCCGCCACCGCCACGAAATCCCATCCTACGGCGGCGAGTGCCAGCGCTTCCGATCGGTGGATGACACGCTGATGGCGTGCTGTCGCAGTGGCGAGTTCGATGTTGGTCGCTTTCACTGCGGAGGACACGACGATGGTGGCTTCCTCGGGCACGTGTGCCGCGTCGTGCCCGGCGTACGCGCCAATCCCTCGGTTTCGCAAACGCTGGAGTGTCGCGCTGTCGGCCTGGTCAGATCCGGTCACTGCCCATCCGCGTGCCGCCAGCAGCTCGGCAACCACTGACATTCCCGCGCCACCGATGCCGATGAGGTGGAAACGTTGCGCTGCCCCTCGTGTGGTGGTCACCGGCCAGTCCTTTCCACAAGCATGTTGATCTCGGCAACCAGTGTATCGGTGGCGTCGAGCCGCCCGAGGGCGCGCGTTGCCTGAGCCATACGCGTAAGGATTGCAGTTGCGCTCTCGTGTTCACCGTGACTGTCAGTGTTGAGCAGTGGGATGATGCGGGTCGCTACTGCTTCCTCAGTGAACTCGGCGTCGGGAATGAGGATGGCACCCCCTGCGTTGACATGATCGGCGGCGTTGAGTCGCTGTTCGCCGTTACCGATGGGCAGGGGCACGTACACAGCGGGTAGACCCAGTGCCATCGCTTCGCTAACCATCCCCGCGCCAGAGCGACAGATCAGCAGGTCAGCTACAGCCAGAACCTGTTCCATATCGTCGCAGTATTCACGCACTATCCAGCTCTGCCCTCGACCGGGAGCGACTTCGGTGAGAATCTCGCGCACCGCCTCAGCTTTCCCCCGCCCGGTGAGGTGGATGACTTGAACGGAGTCGGGCACGATTGGCGCACAACGCGCCATCACCTCGTTGAGGTGGACGGCGCCGAGCGATCCTCCGGTAATGAGGATGGTGGCGCGACGCGGATCGAGCCCCCAGGAGCGTGCTGCCGCGTCGCGCGCATCACGCATCCCCTCGTCACTACTGCGGCGTCGCGCAAGATCGAGAATCGAGTCACGAAGCGGCAAGCCAACAACGACCGGTGTAACACGTGCGCCACGCAATCGCGTGCGTGGGAACGTAGTGGAAGAAAACGTGGTCGCCACCACGTCGGCCCAGCGTGCACCGAGTACGTTAGCCATCCCTGGACGCGCGTTTTGCTCGTGGATGACGAGAGGAATATGGCGTCGACGAGCCGCAATATACGCGGGTGCCGCGACGTAGCCTCCGAACCCGACCACCGTCAGCGGTTGGAGTTCGTCAACGAGAGCCGTGACGCGTGCGATGGTTCGCCGCAGGCGTGCGGGGAATCGCACCGCCTCCATTGAAGGACGTCGCGGGACGGCGACCTTGTCAATGAGGTGGAGGGGGAAACCCGCATCGGGGACGAGACGCGCTTCCAACCCGCTGGAGGTTCCGAGGACGTGAACATCCCACCCATCGTCACGCAGTGCGCGAGCGACGGCGAGAAGCGGATTGACGTGACCTGCCGTTCCACCACCGGCAAGCAGGATTCGTTTCGTTGTCTGTGTCGAGGCATTCACCGAGGCGTTCACGGTCGCGATCCTCTCGAACGGTTGGTACTGCGCGGAAGTGAGG
>JAEZVQ010000076.1 GCA_023420745.1 Actinomycetes bacterium | reverse complement strand
ATTGCCCCACACCGTGTCGGGCACTGCCGCATCGGAGTTGTAGTTCCACACTTCACGCTCATCTTGCTTAATGACGTCGGCGAAAATCTCGCTCAACTGGTGCTCGATCAGCGTTTCTTCTTCGAGCAGGCGAGCAGCAAGCCGGTCGAGCACCGTGCGGTTACGCGACAAAATCTCCCACGCCTCTCGCATCGCATGATCGAGCAAGTCGCGCACCTCGGCGTCAATCATGGCGGCAACAGACTCAGACAGCTCCTTCGACGGCCGCCCCATTTCACGGCCGAGGAACGGCTCAGTATCCGACGACCCGAGTTTGACAGTGCCGAGCCTCGTCGACATCCCGTAGTCCGTGACCATGGCACGCGCCGTCGCTGTTGCCTTCTCGATGTCATTCGACGCGCCGGTCGACGGGTCGCGGAACACGAGTTCCTCAGCGACACGCCCGCCCATCGCGTAGACGAGGTCGTCGAGGAGCTGGTTGCGCGTCTTCGAATAGCGATCCTCGGTCGGCATCACCATGGTGTATCCGAGGGCTCGCCCGCGCGGCAGAATCGTCACCTTCGTCACCGGTGCCGTGTAACGCAGTGCGGCGGCACATAGCGCGTGCCCAGCCTCGTGGTACGCAGTCACCGCCTTGTCGTGGTCATTCATCACGCGGGTGCGTTTTTGCGGCCCAGCGATGACCCGGTCAATCGCTTCGTCGAGCGCACGATTGTCGATAAGGTCGGCATTTGAGCGGGCGGTGAGCAGCGCCGCCTCATTGAGGACGTTGGCGAGATCCGCACCGGTGAACCCGGGGGTGCGCTTGGCGATCATCGCGAGGTCGACGTCATCGGTGAGTGGCTTGCCCTGGGCGTGGACACGCAGGATTGCTTCGCGCCCCTTCATATCGGGGGCTTCGACCGCGATCTGGCGGTCAAAGCGTCCCGGGCGCAGTAGCGCCGGATCGAGGATGTCGGGGCGGTTGGTCGCGGCGATGATCAGGACATTAGTGCGGTCGTCGAAACCATCCATCTCGACGAGCATCTGGTTCAGCGTCTGCTCACTCTCGTCAGAACCGCCACCAATTCCCGAACCACGGTGGCGCCCAACGGCGTCGATTTCGTCAACGAAGATAATCGCCGGTGCCGACTTCTTCGCCTTGTCAAAGAGGTCACGCACGCGCGAGGCACCGACACCGACATAAAGCTCCATAAACTCCGAGCCCGACATCGAAAAGAACGGCACATTCGCTTCACCGGCAACCGCTTTGGCCAGCAGCGTCTTCCCCGTCCCCGGCGGCCCGTAAAGCAGGACACCGCGCGGAATCTTCGCACCGACGTTGGTGAATTTCCTCGGGTCAGCGAGGAACTCACGGATTTCTTGGAGTTCCTCCACGGCCTCGTCCTCACCAGCAACGTCAGCGAAGGTGATTTCGGGATTCTCCCGATTGAATTCCTTGGCGCGTGACTGGGCGAACCCACCCATGAACCGACCGCCACCGGCACGCATGGTCAGCCAGTAGAAACCGCCGAGCAGTAGCACGATCGGGATGAGGAGCTGGAAGAGTGAGCCGAGGAAACTCGGCTGCGGGTTGAGGACATTCCACCCGGACTTCGGGTCATTTTTGTCTACCAGGCTGACGATGTCGCCTGCTTGAGCGTGCGAGTACACGAAGGAGATGCGCTTACCAAGGTCGCGCGTGCGATCCATCGGCGAGGTCGACTCGTGGACGTAGCTCTTCGTCAGCTCCATCGACACCACCTGCGTGGAATCGTTGATGACGACGCTTTTCACCGTGTTGCCCTTGAGGATCTCAATGCCTTCGTTGGTTGACACGGTTGCGGGTGAGAACATCCACGTCAGCACCCACGCGAGGATGACGCCGATGGTCACGACCAGTCCCAGCGCAATCCACGAGCGCTTCTTCAGCTTCTTCGTTTTCGTCTCGTCACTCATTCTTCGTCTTTCTCCGAGGTCATCACGCCCCGCAGGTCGTTTGGTGCCGTTTCACCCCGACATTCTGCGGGTTCTGTCCAGTCAGACGCGAGGTGTTCTCACGACGAGTACACGTGCGGCGCCAGCGTCCCGATGCAGGGCAGATTGCGATAGCGCTCGGCGTAGTCCAAGCCGTAGCCGATGACGAACTCGTTGGGAATATCGAAACCGACGTAGCGCACGTCGACCTCGACTTTCGCCGCGTCGGGTTTGCGCAGCAGTGTCGCGATTTCCACACTTGCTGGACCGCGCGTCGACAGGTTCGACTTCAACCACGACAAGGTCAGTCCCGAATCAATGATGTCTTCCACAATGAGCACGTGCTTGCCGTGGAGGTCAGAGTCGAGATCTTTGAGGATCCTCACCACACCGGAGGATTTCGTCCCCGATCCATAGGAGGAGACCGCCATCCAGTCCATTTCCAGCGGTGTCGACATTTGTCGCGACAAATCCGCCATTACCATCGCCGCACCGCGCAACACACCAACGAGAAGAAGCTCCTTCCCCTCGTAGTCGCGGTCGATTTCTTGCGCCATTTCGACGATACGGTTGTGGATTTCTTCTTCGCTGATCAGGACCTTTTCGAGGTCGTTACCCATATCCGAAGCTTTCATGAGCTCCTCTTCTCGCTGTCACCGGACTGCGCGCGACCCGTGGGGTGCGCGGATATGTCTCTAGTGTCCCACACCCACCCTCCACGGCTCACCCTTGCACTCTCCCCTGGGCTCTCCCCTGTCTCATCCATTGAATTCGTTGCCCTATTACGCAGGGCTCACCCTTCGATAAAACCTGCCAATTGCCTTAAGCTCCCCCATTGGTCGCGCGATGGCGAGCGATGAGCACACGTCCGCGGCGTTCCACCTCCACACCCCGCGGAAGGCTCACTCGTCGACCTCCTCGAGGATCGACGACGAGGGAATCGAGCGCATTGAGGTGTGCGAAAGTCAGCGCACTCGCAGCAACTCCCCCCTCACCTCCTGATGGCTCTCCCATGGGATTTGCTTGATTTTTCAAGGCATACACCTCAGTGAGCCATGCGCGAAGGATGCGCGTGCGCACGGCGACAGGATGCTGCGCAACCTCGTCAACGGTCAGCCTCCCCCACAGCTCTCCCATCGGCACACTTGTCAGCTCACTCCTCGATTCTTCGTCACCGAGGTGCGCGGTGATGGTGCCAGTGAGAGCACTGGCGAGGGAGTCGAGCGCGTCGGCGTCGTCACATGCGAGCCGCGCTGTCCGAGCCAGTGCGGGGACGGGATCGCATCCCAGTGCAGCAGCCAATGCGGGGAGAACGCGGTGGCGGATCGCCACGCGAGGAAGTGGGTGTCCAGCATGGGTGAGCCACGAACCGTCAAGAGAGTTGGTCGGGTCCTCAACTGCCGCGAGGTCAAGTTGTCGACACGCCTGCTTGGTGTCGCTTCGACGCACGTGGAGCAGCGGTCGCACCCACCGCACCTCACCGCGACACTCGACATGTTCGCGTCGCAGCTCACGCATGCCCGCGATCGACCGCGTGCCCGATCCGCGCGATAGTGCCACAAGCACCCCCTCGGCCTGGTCATCCATGGTGTGACCGAGGAGGATCGCAACAGTTGGCTCGGTCATCTCCGAGGTGGGCTCACCCATTGAAGGGTGAGACGTAAGGTGTGCGGATCGAGATGGCTCACTGATCGAAGGAAGAGCCGTGAGCGCCTCGTCGATGAGTGCGGCGTAGCGTGCCTCGCGTGCCGCTGCTTCGATCCCGCCACGCCGTAAATCAACATCGACCGTGACGACCTTGGCTTCAATGCCGAGAGTACGCAGCATCTCGCGAACCGAGATCGCCTCGACCTCGGAGCCCTCACGCAGCCCGTGGTCGACGATGACGGCACGAAACGGTACTTGCCATCGGCTGGCCAGATCCGCCGCACACACCGTCATTGCCAATGAATCGGCACCACCAGAACAAGCGGAAACCCACGTCGCTTCGCGATGGTGAGCCATGGTGTGGCGAAGAGCCAGTGATACTCGCCGGAGTGCACCTGCCGGATTCGCGCCAACCAGCACCGATGTCGGATGTGGATTCGTAGGAAGATCCATGGCTAAATCGCCGCGAGCGCCTGAACAAAAGAATCGAGCGCAGGACGCACCGACCATGCCTCGCCCTCACCGGTCTCGACCTCGACCACCACAATGAGGGCGCGACCATTTGCTGTGGTGACAGTACCGGCAAGTCCCGATGCCGTACCAAGCGACCCGGTCTTCATCTGGATCCTCGCCGCATATGGATCACCCATACGGTAGGTCAGGGTTCCCGTGAACCATCCGATTGGAAGGTCTCGAATGAGAGAGCGAAGATGTGGCTCGTCGGATGACCATTCGGCACTCAATACGCGAGCAAGTGTCATCGGCGCGATCCGGTTACCGTCGTTGAGCCCGGAGCAGTCGTTCATTCGTGTCCCACCGACGTCAACACCTGCCTCACCCATTCGTGCCACTACGTGGCTCGCGGCAGAGGCAATATCGGAGGGAGAGCCATCACGCACCGCGCTGAGA
>JAEZVQ010000088.1 GCA_023420745.1 Actinomycetes bacterium | reverse complement strand
CCACTGGGTGAGGGCAAGAACCACGGCGATGAGCCCCCCCACGACGATAAGCAGCCCGAGGATATGTGTCAGCGCCTGGTCGACACCGGTGAGCACATCCCAGGGGACGAGCAGCACGGCGATGAGCAACATTTGAGACACTGTCTTCGCTTTACCGCCGGAGTTCGCCGCGACCACGATACCGCGGGCGAGGAGGCGCGAACGCATCCAGGTGATCCCCAGTTCACGCACCGCGACGAGAATGGTGAACCACCACGGCAGGTGACCGACAATACTGAGCACGACGAACGATCCGAGGGTGAGGAACTTATCGGCAATGGGATCCCAGATTTTCCCAAAGTCGGTAATCAGCCCGTCCCGGCGCGCGATCTTGCCGTCGAGGTGATCGGTGTATGCGGCGACGAGGAACACAACCAGCGCCACCCACTGCGACACGGGGCTTCCCCAGATCACGCAGCCGAGAAGAATCGGGGTGAGGGCGAGGCGAATAATCGTCAAGATATTCGGCACGTTCCACAGTTGCTGTCCTCGATGCGTGTCGCTCACGTGATCCAGTGACATCGCTGCTCTTTCCCTCCTCCCATTCGTATTCCGGTCGCGGCTAGAAATCGCGCCCGGTGAGTTCCCATGCGTCTTCTGAGCCGGCTAAGTTGTCGTCGATGCCGTCACCAGCCGCCCCGGTCTCGTTCCAGTTCCCATAGTACTCAGTCGTCTCGGACGATCCTGCGCTCGGTTCCCCGCGCAGCATGGCGAGGACAGATTCGACCTCCTCGGGTGGGACAAGGACGTCGCGCGCTTTCGATCCTTGCGACGGGCCGACGATCTCTCGCGATTCGAGCAGATCCATCAGGCGACCGGCGCGAGCAAATCCGACGCGAAGTTTGCGTTGCAGCATCGACGTCGAGCCGAGCTGGGTTTCGATAACGAGACGTGCCGCTTCGAGGAGATCGTCGAGGTCGTCGCCAATATCCTCGGCGACTTTCGCGGTTTTTGCCGGCGCGGTGACATCCTCGCGATACACCGGCGTCATCTGCGCCTTGACGTGGGCGACGATCTCGTGAATCTCCGACTCCGACACCCACGCACCCTGGACGCGCAGAGGCTTACTCGCCCCCATTGGCAGGTACAGCGCGTCACCTTGACCGATGAGTTTTTCAGCACCGGGCTGGTCGAGAATGGTGCGCGAATCGGCAAGCGACGAGGTGGCGAACGCGAGGCGCGAGGGGATATTCGCTTTGAGCAAGCCGGTGACCACGTCCACCGACGGGCGTTGCGTGGCGAGGACGAGGTGGATTCCCGCAGCGCGAGCCAGCTGGGTTATACGCTGGATTGACGCTTCGACGTCCCGAGGCGCCACCATCATCAAGTCAGCAAGTTCGTCGACGACGACGAGGAGGTACGGGTAGGGCGCGAGCACGCGCTGGGATCCGGGTGGCACCTCAACCTGCCCGGCAATCACCGCCTGGTTGAAGTCGTCGACGTGTTTGAATCCGAAGTGCGCGAGGTCGTCGTATCGGTGGTCCATCTCCTTGACCACCCATTCGAGTGCCTCGGCTGCCCGCTTCGGGTCGGTGATAATCGGCGCCAGGAGGTGCGGGATCCCCTCGTAAATGGTGAGCTCGACGCGTTTGGGGTCGACGAGGATCATCCGCACCTGCGCGGGAGTGGCGCGCATCATGATCGACGTAATCATCGAGTTAACGAATGACGATTTCCCCGACCCGGTTGCACCGGCGACGAGCAGGTGCGGGGTCTTCGCGATATTGGTGACCACGTAGCCACCCTCGACGTCCTTGCCAACTCCGACAACCAACGGATGCTGGTTGCGACGTGCCGCGCCGGATCGCAGCACGTCACCGAGTGCGACGGTTTCGCGGTCAGCGTTGGGGATTTCGACGCCGATTGCCGATTTCCCGGGGATGGGCGACAGGATGCGCACATCCGCACTCGCCACCGCGTAGGCGATGTTCTTCGACAGCTGGGTGATGCGCTCGACCTTGACCCCCGGTCCCAGGGTCACCTCGTAACGGGTGACTGTCGGACCGCGAGAAAAGCCGGTGACGCGCGCGTTGACTTTGAACTCGTCGAGCACGCTTTGCAGCGACTGGACAACCTCGTCGTTGACGGCGGATCGGGTCTTATGCGGTGTGCCTTTGACGAGGAGGTTTTCATCGGGCAGGGCATACACCATGCCTTCGTCGAGTTCGAGCTGGGTTGATTCAGCCGGGAGCATCGTCGTCGCGGCAGGTTCGAGAGTGTTCGTCTGGGGGTCGTCGGCATCATTGTCGCTACCAGTACTGGTGCCGCCGGTGGTGAGCACGGTGGTCGCCGCGTCGTCGCCGTCGAACACGCCAACCCATTCGTCGGTTCCAGTTGCGTCCGAATCAGGATCGCCGAGGTGATCGTAGTCGAGGTCGTGTTCGCGTCGGAAGGCTTCATCCCCGTCATAGTGGTCGAGGGTGTCTGCGCTGGCGCTGGGCAAATAGTCGTCGCCAATGGCATCGTCACCCGCATCTCCCGACGTGTCCTCGGTAATGCGACCGCGCCCGATGCGGGAGGACAGTCGCTGTCCGATGGCACGCAACCGCGCAGGCACCTCACGGATCGGCGTGGCGGTGGCAATGAGGATCGAGTAGGCGAAGAGGAGCACGAGGAGAATTCCTGCTCCCACCCCGGAAAGTAGCACTGCCATCGGGTAGGCAAAGAACCATCCGAGAATGCCGCCAGCGTCTTCAATAGCGTCAATGTTGGCGATTGTTGGGTTGCCTGCGGCGATGTGAGTGAGACCGGTAATCGCAACCGCCATACCGAAACTACCGGCGAAGTGGTGTGCCACGTGCTCGCGGTGGCGTTCGGTAATCAACCCCACTGCCCATAGTGCGAGAATGCCGGGAATAATCACACAGTAGCGCCCGACGAGACCGGCACTCGCATGGTGGATGATGGTGCCCGCGGCACCGGAGATTTGGAACCATTCGCGCAACGCAATGATGAAGGCGAAAGCGAAGAGAATGAAGGCGAAACCATCGCGTCGCAGCTGCGGATCCATGTCGTGAAATGAGCGTGCGGCGCTGACGATTCCTCGACCAATCCCGGCGAGGAATCGCGAAAGTGGGGATGCGGTGGTTTCGCGCTCACCACCGTCAAGTCGCTCAGTCGAACGCGACGCGGCGCGCGAGGATCGTACTGATGCTGAGCGTGACGACGACGAGCGGCGAGAGGTTGATCGTGAGGATGCCATAACATCTCGAGCCTATCGCGCACCCCTGTAATCGGCGGTGCGCACGCGCCGCAACGCTAGATCTCGTAAGCCATCACGCGTTCGATTTCTGCCATTGTCGGGATCGGGAGAGTGGTGGAGTGAGAGATCATCACCGCGCCCGCAGCGTTGGCGGTGAGTAGCGCGTCGTCGAGAGCCCACCCTTGGGCAAGCAGCCCGCACATCACTGCCACGTGAGTGTCCCCCACGCCGGCGGTATCTACGGGATCAACAGGGAAGGCAGGAATCAACACCGGTTCGCCACATCGTCCGATTCGATATTCACATCCCATTGCACCCATGCGCCGCACCTGGATGACGTCGTCGCGCAAGCATTCTTCCACAGTGGGTCCATCGGGGTTCATCGCGAGGACGTGCGGTAGCAGCGAGGATTCTCGCAGGTTCGTGGTCACGATATTGGCTCGTTGGAGCATCGACG
>JAEZVQ010000058.1 GCA_023420745.1 Actinomycetes bacterium | reverse complement strand
CGCCAGCGGTACGCCGAGAGTGATGAGGAACGACTGGAACGGCCCGATGAACGACGGGGCGTAGAACACAACGTAGATCGTGCCCAGCGTGAGGATGGTGCCGTCGATGAGGGAGGCGAGCGGTCGCGGTACGTGGATGCCGAGGGTCAGCAGCGTCAAACCGGAAGAGTAGATACCGTTGATCGCACCGGAAAGCAGCGCGAGGATCGCCGTAATGAGGAAGGGGATGAGGAACCAGGTCGGCAGCAGGGCGGCGAGCGCACCGACAGGGTCGGCTCCGATATTCTCCGACAGTTCAGCGTCAGAGCCGGCAAGGAGCAAACCGAAAGTGATGAGGACGACCGGACCGAGAGAGCCACCAAAGGTGTTCCAGAAGACAATCTGCCCGTCCTTGGCATCACGGCTTTGGTAGCGCGACCAGTCGGCAGCGATGTTGATCCAGCCCAGACCCATACCGGTCATCACCATCGTCATGGCGCCGATCATGGACGGGAGTGAGCCGTGGGGGATTTGCCCCAACGCCTGCCAGTCGATGTGTCCGACGACCAAGAACACGTAGATGATGGTGGTGATGCCGGTCAGCCAGGTCAGCACCGCCTGCATCTTCATAATGATGTGGTAGCCGGCGACCGCACCGAGGACGATGAGCGCCGCGACGACGATGGCCGCGACGATCTTGACCATCGTCGGATTCGACTGCATCCAGCCGAGGCGATCAAAAACCGTCGAGGTCGCGAGCACCGCGGTGATGGCGAGCATCGTTTCCCAGCCGATTGACGTCAGCCACGACACGACACCGGGGATCTTCGCACCTTGCACGCCGAAAGCCGCGCGCGACATCACCATCGTCGGCACCGAGCCGCGCTTGCCACCAAGGGCGATGATCCCACAGAAGAGGAAGGACAGCACCACGCCGATGACGGTGACGATGGTGGCTTGAATCAGCGAAATATTGAAGCCAAGCACCCACGCGCCGTAGCTCATGCCGAATACGGAAATATTCGAGGCGAACCATGGGAGGAAGAGGTTATGGGGGCGAGCAGTGCGCTCGGCGTCAGAGACGATCTCGATACCGGTGGTTTCGATCATCGTGGAACGGGCTTCCCCCGCGGGTGCGGGAGAATCAATTGGCGAGTGCGCCATAGTGACAGACTCCTTTATGAATGTGTGGCGATGCGAGGTCGGCGTCAGTGCGCGCCTCATGAATCGGTGAAGCAGAATCTACCACTCGCGGCGAAAAAAACCGAGATTTCTGCCCAAGTTACCGCCGAATTGTGAGTGGTGAGGTGAACGCTAGTCGTGCAGCTCGTCGGCAATGAGTTCGGCGAGCTGCACGGCGTTAAGTGCCGCCCCCTTGCGCAGGTTGTCGCCACTGACGACGAGGACGAGTCCGCGCCCGTCCTCAACGGCATGATCCTGGCGGATGCGACCGACAAGTGAGGGGTCGCTGCCGGTGGCATCGAGCGGCGTCGGTACGTCGACCAGGCGCACCCCCGCCGCATCGGTGAGCAGCTGGCGAGCACGGTCAACACTGATGGCACGCTCAAACTCGGCGTGAATCGTCAACGTGTGACCGGTGAACACCGGCACCCGCACGCACGTACCCGACACACGAAGATCTGGAATTCCGAGGATCTTCCGCGACTCAAACCGCAGCTTCTGCTCCTCGTCAGTCTCACCGCTGCCGTCATCGACGAGCGCACCGGCCAACGGGACGACGTTGAAAGCAATCGGCGCCACATAGGTGTGTGGATCCGGCATCGACACCGCCGTCGGGTCGGTGGTCAGCCGCTCGAGGTCACCCTCAACACCGGCACGCACCTGCCCGGAGAGCTCGCGAACCCCGGCAACACCGGAGCCAGACACCGCCTGATAGGACGACACAGTGAGGCGGCGAAGCCCCGCCTCATCATGGAGCGGTTTGAGCACCGGCATTGCCGCCATCGTCGTGCAGTTCGGATTCGCAACGATCCCCAGCGGTCGGTTGCCGAGGTCCCCGGGATTGACCTCGGCAACCACCAACGGCACCCGATCGTCGCGACGCCACGCCGAGGAGTTATCGACGACGACCGCGCCGGCAGCAGCAAAACGCGGCGCATACTCGCGCGACGCCGCACCTCCTGCGGAGAAAATCGCAATGTCGATTCCCCCGAGATCCGCACTCGCCACGTCCTCGACGACAATGCTGCGCCCCTCGAACTCGAGCACCTGACCGGCTGAGCGCGAAGAGGCGAAGAACCGCACGGTGGTCGCTGGGAACTCACGTTCGGCGAGGATTGATCGCATGACGCGCCCCACTTGGCCGGTCGCGCCGACAACAGCGAGAGTCAATGGTCGCATCATCGTCCCGTCCCTCCGTACACCACTGCTTCGGTTTCTGTCGCGTCGAGATTGAACGCGTGGTGGACGACGCGCACCGCCGTGTCGAGGTCGGCAAGTTTCGTCACCACGGAAATGCGGATCTCTGACGTGGAAATCATGTCGATATTGATCCCCGCCTGTGACAGCGCGCCGAACAGTTTGGCTGACACACCGGGATTCGTCCGCATCCCCGTGCCGACGAGCGACAGGATGCCGACCTCGGGGTTGTAGCGCAGATCGGAGTAGTCGAGCTCGTCGCGCACCTCTTCAATGGCGGCAATGGTGCGTTCGGCGTCAGCCTCAGGCAGGGTGAAGGTGATGCTGGCGCGCCCAGACCCCGACGTCGGCACGTTTTGCACGATCATGTCGATATTCGCCCCGGCGCGCGCCACCACCTCGAACAGGCGAGCCGCCGTGCCCGGCGTGTTATCGACACCGACGACGGTGATTTTGCTCTGGCTGCGGTCGTGGGCGATCCCGGAAATCATCGGCGCTTCCACGCTGTTCTCCTCCGTGGTTGTGGCGGACATGGTCGGCGAGGTTCCCGACTCGGCGTTGAGAGCGACGTCAGGCACAATGCCAGCGAGGTCGGGTGAGGCGGGGGCGTGAGAAATCCACGTGCCATCCCGCGTGGAAAATGACGAGCGAACGTGAAGTGGAACCCGGTAGCGCCGGGCAAATTCGACGGCTCGTAGGTGGAGGATTTTCGCCCCGTGAGCGGCGAGTTCGAGGGTTTCCTCCTGGCTGATGCAGCGCACGCGCCTCGCGGCGGGCACGATCCTCGGATCGGCGGTAAACAGTCCGTCGACGTCGGTGTAGATTTCGCACACGTCCGCGTGGAGCGCGGCGGCGAGGGCAACGGCCGTGGTGTCGGATCCGCCGCGTCCGAGCGTGGTCACGTCATCGTCAGCGCTTACCCCTTGGAATCCGGCGACGATGGCAACCTCGCCGGAACGAATGGAGCGCGCCACCCGTTCGGGCACCATCCCGGTGATTTGCGCGCGTCCGAAGTGGGAATCGGTCATCACCCCGGCTTGCGCCCCGGTGTAGGACACGGCGGGCACGCCGTGGGCGTTAATCGCCATGGCCAGCAGGGACATTGAGATGCGTTCCCCCGCGGAGAGCAGCATGTCCATTTCGCGTTCCGGTGCCGCGTCCGTGAGTTGTGCAGCGAGGTCGAGGAGGTCGTCGGTGGTGTCTCCCATGGCCGAAACCACGACGACGAGGTGATGCCCGGCGCGGTGAGTGTCAACGATGCGTTGGGCAACGCGTTTCATCGCCTCCGCGTCAGCGACCGAGGATCCCCCGTACTTTTGAACAATGAGTGCCACCAGTCGTCCTCCTCCGCTGATCGGCACGTGGTGACCAGTTGCCCCTCAGTTTAGGAATGTGCGAGGAACGGAGGATCGCGGTTCCACCAGGTGAACGGTGAGGTCACTCACGTCGCCGACACGGTGCGGCGCCCCTCAAACGCGCGACCGAGCGTGATCTCGTCGGCGTATTCGAGGTCGGAGCCGACCGGCAAACCGAGTGCGAGGCGCGAGGTGCGCACCTCCATTGTCGACAGGTAGCGGGCAAGTAGCGTCGCCGTCGCCTCGCCCTCAATATTCGGGTCGGTAGCGATGACGACTTCCTCAACGACCGGGTCAGACAAGCGGGTGAGAAGCGGGCGGATTCTCAGCTGGTCAGGGCCGATCCCGCGCATCGGGTCGATGGCGCCACCGAGCACGTGGTAGAGCCCCCGGTACGCCCCGGTTCGCTCGACCACCTCGACATCCTGCGGCTCCTCGACGACGCAGATAATGCGGCGGTCGCGACGCGGGTCGGTACACACGCGACACTGCTCAGCTTCGGACACGTTGCCGCAGATGTCGCAGAATCGCACGCGTTCCTTGACGGTGGACAGTGCCGAAATCAGTCGTTCAACATCGGCACGATCCGCGTTGAGGATGTGAAAGGCGATGCGCTGAGCCGATTTCGGACCCACACCTGGCAGCGACCCCAGCTCGTCAATGAGGTCTTGAACGGAGCCTTCAAACACTACTTGCCTTCCCGCTGAAACTCGTCAACTACGGTAGCGCCGAGGATGCGCTCAACCACCGACACTCCCATCATTGTCGACATTTCGACGTTGACATCGTCGCGCGAGGCGCCGGCGGTTTCGTCGCCGTCGTCATCGGCGCTATTGTCGTCGAGGCTGCTGTCAGCATGGTCGTCGCCTGTTGCGACAGCACTTGTTTCGTCGTCTGTTTCGCCAGTTCCCATTTCGCTGGTGGCTGTTTCCTCAGCGGCGAGGTTGGGCGTGGTCTCGTCGTGAGGGGCGGCGGTGACACCACTATTGACGGAGACCATCTCGACGCTGGCGTGCGGTGCGATGGTCTGGAGATCCTCGGCGCTCACCTCATCTGCCGACGCCACCGGCATTTCCACCGGCTTCTCGGCTGGCGAGTGTGCTGGCTTTTCAGTCGACATCTCTGCCGGGCTTTCGGCGGCGAGGGAGTGTGATTCCGGTTGTCTTGGTTGCGGTTGAGATTCTGATTGTGGTGTCGACGGCGCAGGGCTTGACGGCGCAGGGGCGGTCGGCGCTGTCGCGGTCTCGGCGGAGTTCCCGACTACACTCTGCGCACTCTTTCGCACCCCGAGCACCGCTTCGATCGACTCCTCAATGACGTCCGCATGCCCTTGGTTGACAAAAACATTGCGCAGCGCCGCATTGGCGAAGCCAAACGTCACCGAAGCGGCATCCTCGGACACGATCGTCGCATTCGCACCCATGAGAACCTTCGACGCGCGACGTCGCGATCCAACCTCTTCAAGGAACGCATCCCAGTGATCGAAGAGATTGCGAATGCTCGCTTCCGCCGTCGCCTCCGATACCGTCGGAACCGCTGTGGCGGTCGTCGAGGCATCGCGCGCACTGTCGTGACTGGCACTGTGGTAACCAGCAGAGTCGCGACCATCCGCCTCGCGAACCGAAGCCGTGTCCACCGAAGCCGTGTCCACCGAATCTGTGGGGATCGAAGCCTCGCGGCGCGGCACCTCGGGTGCATCGGGAACCTTCGCTGCCGGTGGCGCCAGTGCCGAAGGTTCCGGCTGTGTTGGCTGTGCCGAGGGTGCCGGCTGTGTTGGCTGTGCTGGCGGCTGCTGGCTAGAACGCATGTACTCGCGCACCATCGCCGCACCACTCATCGGCTGCACCCCACCGCCTGGTTGGACACGCTGCTGGGCACTCGCCGCCGGTTCCGTGGGACGCACCGGCGCCTCAGCGGGCACGCCAGAGGCGGGGATCGCCGACACTTCAACGAGGATTCTTCCCAGCATCAACTCGAGTTGCAGTCGTGGCGACGTCGCCCCCACCATCTGACGCAGTGACTCGTCAGCAATATCAGCGGCGCGAGACAACCGCCTTGCTCCCCACGCGCGCGCCTGGTCATACATTCGGGAACGCTCGTCGGGCGCAGTCGCCACCAGCAGTGCTTCCGCGTGCTCGCCGGCAACCGCAATAATCAGCAGATCGCGTAGGCGCTGGAGCAAATCTTCGACAAAACGACGCGGATCGTGACCGGCGTCGATCATCCGCTCGACGGTGGAAAACACCCGCGCCCCATCCGACTCGCCGAGCGCCTCAACGGTTTCAGCCAGCAACGCGGCATCGGTGTAGCCGAGCAGCGCCGTCGTCGACGGGTAGGTGACGTGCGCGTCAGTGGTGCCGGCCATCAGCTGGTCGAGAACCGAGAGCGTGTCACGCACCGACCCGCCACCGGCACGCGCTACCAGCGGGAGCACGCCCTCGTCGACCTTGATCCGCTCCTGCTCGCACAACTGCGCCATGTACGGCACCATCACGTCACTGGGAACGAGACGGAACGGGTAGTGGTGGGTGCGCGAGCGGATCGTACCGAGCACCCGATCCGGTTCCGTCGTGGCGAAAATGAACTTAATGTGCTCCGGCGGTTCTTCGACGAGTTTGAGCAGCGCGTTAAACCCCGCCGGAGTCACCATATGCGCTTCGTCGAGAATAAAGATCTTGTAGCGGTCACGCGCCGGCGCGAAAGTCGCGCGCTCACGCAGTTCACGCGCGTCATCAATACCGTTATGCGACGCCGCGTCGATTTCAACCACGTCAATCGACCCCGGGCCGCCGGTGGCGAGCTCACGGCACGACTCGCACGTCCCGCACGGCTCATCCGTTGGTCCCTGCTCACAGTTGAGACAGCGTGCCATGATCCGCGCCGAGGTCGTCTTCCCACACCCGCGCGGTCCGGAAAACAGGTAGGCATGCGTCACCCGGTTGGCGCGCAACGCCGCCTTGAGCGGCTCCGTCACGTGGTCTTGACCGATGACATCGGAAAACGAATCCGGGCGGTACCGCCGGTACAGTGC
>JAEZVQ010000032.1 GCA_023420745.1 Actinomycetes bacterium | reverse complement strand
GGGTTACCCGACACCTTTGACTTCGACTTCTTCTTGACCTTCTTCGCCTGGCGCGCCCCGGCTCGCTTTCCCATTCCTGGCAGCGACCCCATGCCGGGAAGACCACCCATCCCGGGCATGCCACCGCCGGATCCCATATGCTTCATCATTTCGCGCGCCGCTTCGAAACGTTTGACGAGGGAGTTGACCTCAGCCACGGTCGTCCCGGAACCGCGTGCAATACGGGCGCGACGTGACCCGTTGAGGAGTTTGATGTCGCGGCGCTCCGCCGGGGTCATCGACTTGACGATCGCTTCGATCCGGTCGATTTCGCGCTCGTCGAAGTTCTCCAGCTGGTCGCGGATCTGCCCCACGCCGGGCATCATCCCCAGCAGCTTCTTCATCGACCCGAGTTTGCGAATCTGCTGCATCTGCGACAAGAAGTCTTCGAGCGTCAGTCCGCCCGACAGCGCTTTCGATGCCATTTCTTCGGCTTCGCGCTGGTCGATCTTCTTTTCAGCCTGTTCAATGAGGGTGAGGATGTCCCCCATGTCGAGGATTCGCCCCGCCATCCGGTCGGGGTGGAATCTCTCGAAGTCTTCCAGTCCTTCGCCCGTGGAAGCGAACAGGATTGGTGCCCCGGTGACGCCGCGAACCGACAGTGCCGCGCCACCTCGCGCATCACCGTCGAGTTTCGACAGCACCACGCCGGTGAACCCGACACCGTCGCGGAACGCGACCGACGTGTTCACCGCATCCTGACCGACCATCGCGTCAAGGACAAAGAGGATTTCGTGCGGGTTGACAATGTCGCGAATCTGGCGTGCCTGCTCCATCATCGCTTCGTCGACGCCGAGGCGACCGGCAGTATCGACGATAACCAGGGTGTAGTGGTTCTCGATGGCGTAATTCAGACCGGTTCGCGCGACTTCGACGGGATTGCCGACACCGTTGCCCGGCTCCGGCGCCCACACGTCGACGCCGGCACGCTGACCGAGGACCTGAAGCTGTTGCACCGCGTTGGGGCGTTGGAGGTCGGAGGCGACGAGAAGAACCTTCTGCCCTTCCTCGCGCATCCAGTGACCGAGCTTCCCCGCAAGCGTGGTTTTACCGGCACCTTGCAAACCGGCGAGCATGAACACGGTCGGACCGCGTTGCGCGAAATGAAGTTCGCGCGCTTGCCCACCGAGGATGTCAACGAGTTCGTCGTGGACGATTCGCACAACCTGCTGACCGGGGTTGAGCCCCTGGGTGATGATGGCACCGAGGGCCTTGTCCCGTACCGCCGCGGTGAACTGGCGCACAACTGGGAGCGCGACGTCAGCGTCGAGCAGCGCCCGCCGAATGTCAGCTACGGTTGCGTCGACGTCAGCTTCGCTGAGTATCCCTTTACCGCGCAGCTTGCGGAACGAGTCGGTCAGTCGTGACGACAAGTTATTGAACACTCGTCGTGCCTCCCTGTCTGGTCGTGGTGAGCCATCGCCTCGGGGTATTTCCCGTTTTCCTCACTGTAGCGGATGGCGTGACGATGATTCCCCGGCGTTGCTACGCGCCGGTCGTGCCGACAATGGCGTCGACGAAGTCGTGCGGGTTGAACGGCGCGAGATCGTCGGCACCTTCACCCAGCCCGACGAATTTGACGGGAACGCCAAGTGCCCGCTGCACCGATACGACGATCCCGCCCTTGGCGCTGCCGTCGAGTTTCGTCAACACCACGCCGGTGACATCGACGACCTGGGCGAATACCTCCGCCTGCCGCAGCCCGTTTTGCCCGGTGGTGGCGTCAATGACGAGAAGTGTTTCGCTAATCGGCTCACGCTTGTTGATCACGCGTTTGATCTTGCCGAGCTCATCCATCAGCGTCGTGTTGTTTTGCAATCGCCCGGCTGTGTCGACGAGGACGACGTCCGCGCCCTCGTTTTGCCCGTAGACGCCCGCCTCGAAGGCAACCGATGCGGGCTCCGCGCCCTCCCGCTCGGGTTTAACGGTATGGACGCCGACACGTTCGCCCCATGTCTGCAGTTGATCGGCGGCGGCAGCTCGGAAGGTGTCGGCAGCGCCGAGCACCACGCTTTTGCCCTCGGCAACAAGCAGGCGTGCGAGTTTCCCGATAGTCGTGGTTTTCCCCGTCCCGTTGACACCGACCATCATGATGACGCGCGGGTGAGCATGTTCGCCGTCGTGTTCGGGGTCAATGCGAAGCGTGCGGTCGAGGGTCGGGTCGACGACTCGCAGCAGTTCATCGCGCAGCAGTTCGCGCACGACCACAGGATCCGAGGTGCCCTTGACCTTCGCGGCAGTTCGCAGATTCGACATGATTTCGTCGGTGGCGTCAATACCGAGGTCAGCCATAATCAGCGTGTCCTCGAGTTCTTCCCAGTCCGCGGGGGCAAGTTCGGTGCGCGAGAAAATCGACATCAGTGCATTGCCGAGTTTCCCCGACCCGGCGAGGCGCGCCCGGAGCCGCTCCATCCGCCCGGCGCCACTCTCTGGCTGCTCGAGGATCGGCTGCTCGGGCACCGGTTGGTCGATCACCGGTTGTTGCGTTGCCGATTGCTCGAGTGTCGATTGCTCGGGCGCTAGTTGTTCAGGTTCGGGTTGTTCAGACGTAGGCGGTGCAGAGGTGACCGGCGTGCTCGCACTCTCGTCGCGACTTCCCTCCTCAATCTGGGGGCGTGGGGGCGACGGGGGAAGCTGTCGGCGCCGGCGCACTACGACGACACCAATGACAATGACGAGCGCGGTAATGACGGCGATTGCGATCGCGCTGGGCGTACTCATGAACTGGACGAACGTACTCACCCTCCCATCTTCTCGCACGGATGCGAGCGGGAGCGAATCGACCGGGCGCTACACCGATGTGGTGAGGATCCTTAGGCGCCGCGACGGTAAGCGCGACGACCGTCACGTGTGGCAATCTCGTCAGCGCGGAGATATGCCGATCCTTCGCGTGCTTCTTCCATCCACACGACGTCGAGGGAGGTGACGTGAGGGGAAACCCTCGGTTGCTCGTCGTCGTGCGGTTCAACCGGTCGACGATCATCCGCGGAAGGCACCTGGTCGCCGCGTGGAGAACGGCGCAAACGCCGAGCGGCACGGCGGATCCCTTGACCCGCGTGATGCCAGTCCTTGACGACGGTACGGCTGGTACGAGTGATGTGCTGGAGCCAATCTCCGAGGGAGCGCCGCGAGATCATCAAAGCAGCGATGACGCCGAGCGCCACCACGATGACCACCGTCATCGTCACCAATACCAGCACAACATTCACGCTTCTACTGTGACACCACGCCAGTCGATGACGGTCAGCGACGCGCGATGTCACCACATTGTGATCTGTCAGGCACGCTCGATGCGCGCCTGCTCGGTGTCGGCAAGCTTCGACGATACGACCGAAGTGACGCCATGGCGCATCGTCACCCCGTACAGCGCGTCGGCAATGCGCATGGTGCGGCGCTGGTGGGTGACGATAATTAACTGCGAATCTTCGCGCAGTTCCTCAAAAATCGTCAGCAGACGCGACAGATTCGAGTCGTCGAGTGCCGCTTCGACCTCGTCCATCACGTAGAACGGTGACGGTCGCGCTTTGAAGATTGACACCAGCAGCGCTACCGCCGCGAGCGAGCGCTCGCCACCGGATAGCAGTGACAGTCGGGTGATTTTCTTCCCCGCGGGGCGCACCTCAATATCGACGCCAGTGGTCAGCATGTCGTCGGGGTCGGTGAGGGTGAGCCGACCGGAACCGCCAGGGAAGAGCGTGGCGAACACCGATTCAAACGCGCGCTGCGTATCGGCGAAGGCGGAAGAAAATGCCTCGTGAACGCGGCGGTCAACATCGTCAACGATGGTGAGGAGGTCGCGTTTCGATTCGAGAAGGTCACGCACCTGCTCGGTGAGGAACTGATGCCGCTGACTCAACGCCTCGTGCTCTTCGAGGGCGAGGGGATTGATTCTCCCCAGCGCTTCGAGGTCGCGGGTGGCGCGGCGCAGGCGTTTTTCTTGCTCAGCACGCACGTACGGATACGGTTCTTCGGCGTCAACGAGCTGGTCGGGACCGTACTGCTCAATCATGTCGTCGGGTTCCAGGCCGATCTCGTCGCGTGCCGCCTGTACCGCGTGTTCCCAGCGGATGCCGAGTTCCTGGAGGGCAATTTCGTCGCGGTGTGAAGCGTCGGTGACGTCGAGGATGCGGGTGCGAATGTCGTCGACGACAGCACGCGCTTCACTCGCTGCCTCAGAGGCGTCGACGCGTTCCCGCTCGGCTTCTGCGAGCTCCCGAGCGACGCGTTCCACCGCTCGTTGAGCGCACGCGTATGGCGCCCCGATGCGCTGGCACACGTCGTCGAGGGCGCGCAACTGCCGTGCACGAGCGGCTTCACGCTGGTTCCACTGGTGGAGTTCGTCGCGTGCGCGCGCATGCTGGGTTCGAGCTGAGCGCGCACGCTCGCGCGCCCGCTGCGACTGTTCTTCGACGGTGCGGATGTCGAGGCGCGTCTGGGTCTCTTGTGCACGCGCTTCACGGGCCGCCTCTTCCGCCTCCTCCGCTTGCTGATGTGCCTGCTTCGGGTCGGTGGTTTCTGGCATTGCCTGTGCCGCCTCGAGCGCGATTTGTGCGGCGGACAACCGCTGTTCACTTTCCGCCAACGCCGTTTCCACCTTGGCTGCCACGGCGGCGAGGCGCTGTTCTTCCCCTTCGCAGGCACGCACCTGGGAGATCACGCGTGCGCGTGCTTCCATCGCTTGTGCTCGCTCGGCGTCCGCGGCACGCAGCGCCACCACACTCGCGTTCGCCGCGTGGATGGCGCGGTCGAGTTCGTCGCGAGCCTGAGCGAGGTCGCTGCGAATGGTGTCGAGATGCTGCCTGGCGTCGGCGGCACGGGTGGCTGCGTCGTCGGCTTCGAGATGTCGGGCGATAACGCTGGCACCCCGCTCCCCCGCGGTGACGAGGCTGGTTGTCGTGAGGACGTCGCCGCGCCGGGTGGCAATCCGCGCGTGTTGTGGTAGCGCACCTTCGCGAATGAGCCGCACCGCATCAGCACGGTCGTCGACAACGAGATCCCCGTCGAGGAGCCGGGTGACGATGGCTCGTGCTGCGGTGTCGACGGTGACGACCTCGCACGCCCACCGGGTTCCCGCTGGCGCCGCGCACGGTGGCGTGAACTGCCGCGTATCCGCCGCCTCTGCCGACTCGCGGGACTTATCCGCTGTCTCGGGATTGCACCACACCACGCGTTGGATACCGTCACCGTCGACGTCGACCACGGTGTCAACGCGCCCCAGCGTTTCCAGGACGGCCGCGTCTTCGAGTGGTGCGAGCAGTGCGGCAATCGCCGTATCCCATCCGTCCTCAACTCCAATGAAGTGTGCGAGGGCTCCGAGAACTCCGGATTCAGCAGGATTGTCGAGCAGCCGCGCGGTGTCATCGTCGGGGGTGAGCGAGCGAGTGAGCGTGTCGTAGCGGGTTTGCCAGGTGGCGAGCTCAGCGCTCATGTCTCGTTCGGCGCGCAGCAAGGCATCGAGGCGTTCTCGGGCCTCATCACGCGCGCGGTTGGCTTCCGCATGCGCCTGTGCCGCGCTGTCGTCCGCAAGTTGAGAATCATCTCCGAGGGCGTCGCATTCACGTCGTGCCTCACGGGTGCGTTCAGCAGCGTCCTCGATGGCGCGGCGCATCCGCTCAAGTTCCGCTCGCGTGGTTTCGACCCGCTGCGTCGCTGCCGCCACATCGCCAACGAGGCGAGCAATGTGTTCGCGTCGCTTCGCCGCTTCCTCATCGAGTCCCCGGGCTTCAGCGGCGAGTGTGCGCGCGTGACGCTCGGCATCTTCACGTGCCGTCACTACGTCGCGCAGCAGGTGCGCGGAGGCTTCAACTTCGGCGAGCAGGCGCGCATCCTCCGCTTCGGCTTCCTCAACGCGGCGCTGCAGCGCTTCGAGATCCCACTGCGGGCGCGGTGTCGGCTGAGCGCAGTGTCGTCGGCGTTCACTCGCCACCGACTGTAACGTGGCGAGCTGGGAGGCGACCGCGTTGAATTCCTGCCACAGCCGGGTGAGTTCCTGGGTGCGCGGCGTGCCGGCACGCGCCTGTTCCTCGGCCTCGCGCAGCTTCTCTTGAGCAGCACGCATCTGCTCATCGAGTTCGCGTCGTCTCTTTGCCTGGGCTTCAGCGCTGTCACGCCCGGAGGTCAGGCGTTCTCGAAGAGTGTGGAGTTCGTCGGCGAGCAGCCGCGCTTTCGCGTCGCGCACCTCGGCTTGGATCTGCGCGGCACGGCGCGCTGTTTGCGCCTGTTTTGCTAAAGGTTTGAGCTGCCGGTGGATTTCGTTGGCGAGGTCTTGTACTCGAGCGAGGTTGGCTTCCATCGACTCAAGTTTTTTCAAGGCGCGTTCTTTGCGACGCCGGTGTTTGAGCACCCCCGCTGCTTCTTCGATGAATCCGCGTCGTTCATCCGGCCCGGCGGCGAGCACAGCGTCGAGCTGCCCCTGCCCGACAATGACGTGCATCTGCCGTCCCATCCCGGTATCGGACAGCAGTTCTTGAATGTCGAGCAGTCGGCACGGGGTGTTGTTGATCGAGTATTCGGATCCGCCGCCGCGAAAGAGTGTGCGCGTGATCGTCACTTCGGAGTAGTCGATGGGCAGTGCCCCATCCGCGTTGTCGATCGTCAGCGACACTTGGGCGCGCCCAAGCGCTGGGCGCCCGGTTGTCCCGGCAAAGATGACGTCGGCCATCTGGGCGCCGCGGAGGTTCTTCGCCCCCTGCTCCCCCATGACCCACGCGAGCGCATCGACAACGTTTGATTTCCCTGACCCATTGGGGCCCACGACACAGGTGATCCCCGGTTCGAGGGTGAGCGTCGTCGCGGATGCGAAGGACTTAAATCCGCGAAGCGTCAGGCTTTTGAGGTGCACGCCTGCGATTGTACCGACATTGCCGTGGTCGAGTGCCAGCCTTCGCCACGTCGAGGCGGCGAATACAGTGG
>JAEZVQ010000152.1 GCA_023420745.1 Actinomycetes bacterium | reverse complement strand
GCGCAAACCGCGTGCGTGAATCTCCCCGATACGCGGTGCGTGTTCAACGCGCGCCGGGCGAACAAACCCAGTCGAACACGACCCTGAGTTATCTGAGCATGACACTGGGTTGACTGCACCGGCATTGAATGAGGAAGCGGTCGTTGGGCTGTCCTTCATCGCGCTTTCCTCACCATCATCGCGTCGATCACCGGCTCAAGACCGACGGTTAGCCCCGGCTGGGTGAGGACGAAACGCGCGGCGAGGAGAACTCCCGGCATGAATGAGGCGCGGTCGATGCAGTCGGTGCGAATCGTCAGTGTCTCCCCCGGATTGCCCAGGATGATTTCCTCGTGCGCCACCCGCCCGGCCGCGCGAATCGCATGAACGTGGACGCCGTCAATCACGGCACCGCGCGCCCCGAGTGGATCCGACTCGGTGGCGTCGGGGCTCGCGGCATCACGCCCGGCATTCCTCCTCGCGCGCGCCACCATTTCAGCGGTAGTCCACGCCGTGCCCGACGGAGCATCGACCTTATTCGGGTGATGGGCTTCGATAATCTCCACCGAGTCGAATAGCGGTGCTGCCGTCGCGGCAAAACGCATAGCTAACACCGCGGATAGAGCAAAATTTGGGGCGATGAGTGCGTGTGTGCCGAATGTGTCGCAGGCGTGGCGAACCGCGTCAAACCCCGTCTCATCCCAACCTGTCGTCCCCACCACCGCGTGAGTGCCAGCAGCAAGAATCGCCTCGGTATTCGCGCGAGTGGCGGACGGCGTGGTGAACTCGATAGCCACTTCCGCGCCGTTGAGTGAGTGCGCGTCGATCGTATCCGTCGAGTCGAGCGTGGCCACGAGGTCGAGGTCAGTGGCGGCGCGCACCGCGTCGCACACGGCTGATCCCATCCGCCCGCGGGCACCAACAACGGCAAGAGTAGTCATGTCCCCTACCCTACGGGAGAACCGATCCCCTGACCTGGGGTGTTCACTCACTGGAGGGTGCACGCTCGACGAGCGGCGGCAGACGCGCCTATTGGGGGCAAACGCGGAAGCGACACCGCGGTTGCTCGGCGAGGAACCCAGCCATCGACACGACGTCCTCGACCTCAACGGCAGCCAGCCGCGCGAGTGCGAGATCGATCGGGACGAAACGACCGGTCGTCACCTCGGAACGGCCGAGGCGATGCATCCGGGAGCTGCATTCTTCGAGCTCGAGAGCCGTGCGACCGCGAAGTTGCGACTTGACGCGCTCGACCTCGTCGACGCTCACCTCACCGGCGGCGATCGCGTCAAGCTCCGCCACCATCAGGCGTTCCACTTCGTCAGCATGCGCCGGCGCACAACCGGCATACATCCCGAAATACCCGGCATCGGTGTACCCCGAGGAGAACGCGTACGTCGAGTAAGCCAGACCGCGGCGCTCGCGGATTTGTTGGAATAGCCGCGATGACATTGACCCGCCAAGCAGGGCGAGCAGTACGCTCAGCGAAGTCTGGCGCTCGTCACCGGCAGGCAGACAGCGCCCACCGACGACGACGTGGCTTTGTTCGACGCTGCGGGTCACCTCGCCAACGTGAGGAACCGGGGTCGCGGGGGCAAGACGAGCCAGCCCGCGCCCGCCACGCCGAGCCGCAGCATCGGTGGGCAACTCCCAGTCGGCGCGCGCGAGAGCCGCCATCACCAGCTCACACAGTTGGACATGGTTGACCGCGCCCGCTGCGGTGACGACCAGAGCGTCGGGGGTGTAGAGGCGCCGATAGAAAGCGTGAACGTCATCGCGATTCGCCGCGCGCACGCTCTCGGGTGTTCCCCCGACGGGTTGACCGAGAGGATGGTCGCCGAATACGGCACGGGTGAATCCCTCGTGAACGACGTCCATTGGATCGTCGTTGCCCATCGCAAGTTCTTCGAGAATCACACCGCGTTCGCGCTCGAACTCCTCGGGCATCAAGGTCGAGGAGGTAATCATGTCGAAGATCACGTCAACCGCCATCGGGAGGTCTTCGCCGAGCAGGCGCGCCCAGTAGTAGGTGTATTCGCGGGTGGTGCCCGCGTTGGAGTCACCGCCGACGCGGTCGAATGACTCGGCGATCTCGAGCGCGGAGCGACTCGACGTGCCCTTGAATAGGAGGTGTTCGAGGAAATGCGAGGATCCGGCAGCAATCCCGTCCTCGTCGCGTGAGCCAACGGGACACCACACGGCAATCGAGGCACTGCGATGTCCGGGCATCGGTTGGGTGACGACGCGGATTCCCCCGGGGAGAATAGTTCGTCGCACCTGCATATCGTCGTCGATGAGGGTGAGGTCGGCATTCACGTCGCCGCTGGATACCAGCGGGAGTTCGATCGCGGGCTCGCTCGTCATCTGCATGATCCTCGTCTCAGGTCAGGGGTGGAGGCAACAAACAGGGCGGCGCCGACATCACGTGTGCCGGCACCGCCCTGGTTAGTGGTCGCGGGCGGTCAGTTCACTGGTCGTCTCTGATCGCTCGCTGTCAGTGATTATTCGCTGTCACTGGCGAGTGTGCGTCACCGTTCACTCTTCGTCGCTGCGCGGGCGACGCGAGCGAGTGCGAGTGCGGCGCGGACGATCCTCACCGTCGCGGTCGCGGCGCGGGCGGCGCGGGCGACGCTCGCCGTCCTCCGACTTCGCGGCTTCAGCGGCGACCGCTTCGGCGGCGAGAGCTTCCTCGTCGAGCACCGCGTGGAGCGACAGCTTGCCGCGCGGGTCGATTTCGGCGATCTCAACCTCGATCTGCTGCCCGACTTCGAGCACGTCCTCAACAGCTTCGACACGCTTGCCACCGACGAGGCGACGCACCTGGCTGATGTGGAGCAGCCCGTCCTTGCCGGGAGTCAGCGACACGAAGGCACCGAAGGAAGTGGTCTTGACCACGGTGCCGACGAAGCGTTCACCGATTTCAGGCATCTGCGGGTTAGCGATCGCGTTGACGAGGTCGCGCGCAGCCTCCGCCGACTCGCCGGTCTGCGCCCCGATGTACACGGTGCCGTCGTCTTCAATCGTCAGTTCAGCACCGGTTTGATCCTGAATGTCGTTGATCATCTTGCCCTTGGGACCGATGACCTCACCGATCTTGTCGACCGGGATCTGCACGGTGATGATGCGCGGGGCGTTCGGCGACATTTCATCGGGTTCGCTGATCGCCTGGTTGATGAGGTCAAGGATGGCCAGTCGCGCGTCGCGAGCCTGGGCGAGTGCACCCTTGAGAACCTGCGAGTCGATCCCGTCGAGCTTGGTGTCAAGCTGGAGCGCGGTGATGTAGTCGGCGGTGCCGGCAACCTTGAAGTCCATGTCGCCGTAGCCGTCCTCGATACCGAGGATGTCGGTGAGGGTGACGGAACGCTGCTCGCCGTCAACCTCGCCGGTCATCAGCCCCATGGCGATACCGGCAACCGGTGCGCGCAGCGGAACACCGGCTTGGAGCAGCGACAACGTCGAGGCGCACACCGACCCCATCGAGGTCGAGCCGTTCGACCCGAGAGCCTCCGACACCTGACGGATCGCGTAGGGGAAGTCTTCGCGCGAGGGGATCACCGGCACGAGTGCGCGTTCAGCGAGCGCACCGTGGCCGATTTCGCGACGCTTCGGCGACCCGACGCGACCGGTTTCACCGGTGGAGAAGGGCGGGAAGTTGTACTGGTGCATGTAGCGCTTAGACGACACCGGAGAGAGGTTGTCGAGCTGCTGTTCCATGCGCAGCATGTTGAGCGTGGTCACCCCGAGGATCTGGGTTTCACCACGTTGGAACAGTGCTGAACCGTGAACCCGCGGCAACACCTCAACCTCGGCGGAGAGGGAGCGGATTTCGGTGGGGCGACGCCCGTCAATACGCACGCCGTCGCGCAGCACGCGCTGGCGTACGAGGTGCTTCTCCAGGGAGCGCAGCGCCGCTTTGAGATCCTTTTCCTGTTCGGGGAACTGTTCGGCAAGCTCGGTGAGGACGCGCTCGCGAATCGCGTCGAGGCGTGCCTCGCGTTCGAGTTTGCCGGCGATGGTGATCGCTTCGGCAATATCGGCGGTGGCCGCCGCTTCAACCGCCGCGTATTCCTCGTCGGTGTAGTCGAGGTAGAGGGGGAATTCGACGGTCGGCTTCGACGCGCGCGCCGCCACTTCCAGCTGGGCTTCGCACAGCTGGCGGATAATCGGCTTCGCCGCTTCCAGACCGTCGGCGACGACGTCCTCGGTGGGCACGGTAGCACCGTTGTCCATCAGCGCGACCATGTCGTCACCACCACCCGCTTCGACCATCATGATCGCCACGTCACCGTCGACGACGCGACCGGCGACGACAATGTTGAAGGTCGAGCGCTGGAGCTCGGAGTAGCGCGGGAACGCCACCCACTGCCCGTCAATGAGGGCGAGGCGGGTGCCGCCAATCGGACCGGAGAAGGGAAGCCCGGCGATCTGGGTCGACATCGACGCCGCGTTGATGGCGAGGACGTCGTAGGCGTCATCGGGGTGGATGGCGAGGACAGTGCCGACAACCTGCACTTCGTTGCGTAGCCCCTTGACAAAGGCCGGGCGCAGCGGACGGTCAATGAGTCGGCAGGCGAGGATCGCCTCGGTGCCGGGACGCCCTTCGCGACGGAAGAACGAGCCGGGGATTTTGCCCGCGGCGTACTGGCGTTCTTCGATGTCGACGGTGAGGGGGAAGAAATCAAACTGGTCTTTGGGGTGTTTGCCGACGGTGGTCGCGGACAGGATCGCGGTTTCATCGTCGAGGTAGGCCATCGCCGACCCGGCTGCCTGGCGAGCCAGACGTCCCGTTTCAAAGCGAATGACGCGGGTGCCAAATGCCCCGTTATCGATCACGGTTTCAGCCGCGGTAATATCGTCGCCTTCCATCATGGTGGCGCTTTCTCCTTCTCTCGTGAGATCGGCGAGGATGGTCACCATCCTCATCACATGCAGTCGATCCTCGTCGAGCTGACGCCGGCCATCGATGTGAAGCTCGCGGTAGCGCCCCAACGTCACGACATGGAGCGTTCCGAAAGCCACTACCGAGGACCG
>JAEZVQ010000147.1 GCA_023420745.1 Actinomycetes bacterium | reverse complement strand
AATGTCAGTTGTGGTCGCACTCCATGCGAGGAGGCGACCACAACGTAGCGATGGAGTGGAACTAGCGAGCCAATTCCACTGCGCCCGTCAATGTTGCCGCTTGCTGAGCAATGGCGAGTTCTTCATTGGTGGGGACGACGAGGATACGCACCCGCGAGGCGGCCGTGGAGATCGTGCGCGCCTCCTTGGATCGCACTGCATTCGCATCTTCGTCGAGTTCAACGCCGAGGAACGTCAGGCGCTGGCACAGTTCACGACGCAGATCCGAGTCGTTTTCACCGATCCCCGCGGTAAAGGTGATGACGTCGACGCCACCCATCACCGCCGTGTAGGCACCGACGTACTTGACCAGGCGATGCAACACGATGTCGAGGGCGAGGCGCGCATCCGCATCCCCATCGTCGGCACGGCTGCGCACCGCACGCATATCGTTATCGCCAGTGAGACCCTTGAGACCCGACTGCTTGTTAAAGACAGTGTCGATTTCCTCGGTGCTCATCCCCGCCTGGCGCGACAGGTGGAACACCGCAGCAGGATCAATGTCGCCGGTGCGCGTCCCCATCACCAAGCCTTCGAGCGGGGTCAACCCCATCGACGTGTCAACAGCGTGACCGTTGACCACTGCGGACGCTGACGCGCCATTACCGAGGTGAAGAACGATCTGGCGCAGATCATCACGACCGAGCAGCTGCGACACTCGACCGGAGACGAACAGGTGAGACGTGCCGTGCGCCCCGTAGCGGCGGATTTCGTATTTCTCCGCCAGCTCCTTATTGAGCGCGTACACCGCCGCCTCGTCGGGCAGCGACTGGAAGAACGCGGTGTCGAATACGGCCACGTGCGGCACGTCGGCGAGGAGTTCACGCGCCACGTCAATGCCCTTGAGGTGTGCGGGGTTGTGGAGCGGACCGAGCGGGCACAGCTGCTCAATCAGGTTACGCACCCGGTCGTCGATCACCGCCGGGCCGTCGAAGTGGCGACCCCCCTGGACGACACGGTGGCCGACGGCAACGACATTCGCCTCGTGAATGTTGGGGCCGACAGTGTCGAACAGGTCGAGGACTCGGCGCAGCGCCGCCGCGTGATCCTCAATCTGCACATCCTCATCGACCGTGTGCTCACCGAAGCGGTGCGTTACGTGCGCTACCTCTTCGCCAATACGCTCCACCAGACCGGAGGTCAGCGACTCGCCAGTCACGGGGTTGACCACCTGGTATTTGAGGGAGGAAGAACCGGAGTTAATGACCAGAACAGTGGATTCGGTCGTCATCAGTTGTCCTTTCAACAAAAGTCGTGCGGGGATCGCGAGAAACCGGCAGCTCAGCAGCTGCCAGCTTCGCCGTGTCCCTGAGCTTGGACGGCAGTGAGAGCCACCGTATTGACAATGTCTTCGACGAGCGCGCCGCGCGAGAGGTCGTTGACTGGCTTATTCAGCCCCTGCAGCACCGGGCCGACAGCCACCGCGCTAGAGGAGCGCTGCACCGCCTTGTAGGTGGTGTTCCCGGTGTTGAGATCGGGGAAGATGAACACCGTGGCCTGGCCGGCAACCGGTGACCCCGGCATTTTCTTCGCCGCCACCGCCGCGTCGACGGAAGCATCGAACTGGAGTGGCCCATCGACGGCCAGTTCCGGCGCCTTCGCCCGTACGAGTTCAGTCGCCTCGCGCACCTTATCGACATCGGGGCCTGAACCCGAGGTGCCGGTGGAGTAGGAGATCATCGCCACCTTCGGCTCGACACCGAACTGGCGTGCCGTCTGGGCTGACGAGATCGCGATATCCGCGAGCTGCTCCGCCGACGGATCCAGATTGACCGCGCAGTCACCGAAGACGTACACACGATCGGCCATCAGCATGAGGAAAACCGAGGACACAATCGACGTTCCCGGCTTCGTCTTGATGATCTGGAACGAGGGAACGATGGTGTGTGCCGTGGTGTGTGCCGCGCCCGACACCATGCCGTCCGCATCCCCCATATGCACCATCATGGTGCCGAAGTAGGACACGTCTTGAACTTTCTCGCGCGCCTGCTCCAACGTCACACCCTTCTTGGCGCGCAACCGTGCAAATTCTTCGGCGTAGCGCTCGACGTAGGTCGGGTCGTTGGGGGAAATAATCGTCGAATCCCCGAGGTCGACACCGAGTTCGCCCGCTCGCGCCCGCACGCTCGTCTCGTCCCCAAGGAGAATGACGTCGGCAATGCCGCGACGCACGATTTCATCGGTGGCGAGCAGAATCCGATCATCATCAGGTTCTGGCAACACGATGCGCTGGCGCACGGTCGCCGCCTTGTCAATGAGGTCGGCTTGGAACATCAGCGGGGTGACGACACTCGATGGAGCGAGACCGGTCAGCTCCTCGACCATGGCGTTGAACGAGGTGCCGATCGCCTCGATTGCCGCCGACACTTTACGTGCCGAATTCACGCGGATCGGCCCGCGAGCAGCATAGGCACGCGACGCGGTGGTGAAAGAATCGGTGTCGGTGGTGAAGATCGGCAGGTCGGGAACGAGGTTGCGTACCGTCGTGGTGACGAGCTCGGAGCTGGGGAAGTCGCCGTTGAGAATAATGCCGGCGAGGCTGGGAAGCCCCGGTGCCGCGTGAGCCGCCGCGAGGGCAATGAGTAGTTCTTTGCGGTCGGCGGCGGCAATGATCACCTGACCGTCACGCATGCGGTCGAGGACATGTTCGACATTCATCCCACACAGCAGGATGGATTCCGCTTCAACGGCGAGCCCCGCGTCGTCCCCCGAAATCATGGTTGACGCGGTGGCGCGCGCAATGTCTGAAACACGGGGAGCGGAGAGGAGATCGACCTCGGGTACGGTGATCGTCGGCACATCCTCGACTACATCGTTGAAGGATTCGTCAGCACTGGCACGGGTCACCACCACGGCAGCGACAGAAGCATGTGCGTCGCGTGCCGCAGCGAGAGCGACAGTGGCGCAGTCACGTACGTCGTCACGTTGACGCTGGTCAGCGGAGAGGACAACGACCGTGTGCGCACCGAGGTTGGCGCACACGCGGGCGTTGAAATCGTACTCGTCAAAGGCGGTGCCGGATGCGAAATTGGAGCCGTCAACGACGACGATATCGACCTCGCGCGCCAGCTGGCGGTGCTGATTCATCACCGTAGTGATCGCTGACGTGGGGGCAGCAAAGTACTCGGCATAGGTCAGTGCGGCGCGTGCCGGGGCATGTCCGGCGACACCACCGTTGAAGGCCTGGAGCACCGGGTCGTCCTCGCGTGAGACGACCAGCGGGCGCAGCACCCCCACTGTCTTCCCTGTCTGTTCCAGTTTCGACACCAGCCCGACTGTCACCATCGCCTGCGCGGTGAACGGTTCGGGGGAAATGACAGCGATCGTGCTCGCCACGTCGAACCTCTTTTCATTCATGCGTGTGATCAACAAGCTCGGATCGAGACCGCGTCGATCGCGACCCATCCAGCATCTATGCTAGTCGCCCGGTCGTGTGGACGGGGATGTCCGCACAGCGAGACAACCTCACCCTCAGTTGACACGGTCTCACAACACTGCCTAGCGTAGTGAGCATGGTGTTGTACCGTGAACATTTCTAACGGGCTATTTTTGATCCCCGATTTATTGGTGGCGCGAGTTCGTGCCATCGACTGACGGCTGATCGTCGCGCGGCGACGGCTCATTCCCTCTTTCTGTTCACACACCATCGTTGATATTGGTAGGAAATCAGCATTGTCATCTCGACGCATCCGTGCCTTCGACGCTGCCCTCAATGACGATATCGTTGCGCGCCTTCGTGTCCTCGCTACGCAGCGTGGCGTTACGCTACCGCCTTTCGCGCGTATCCCGAAATACTGGCCCTCGGCACTGCGTGTTCCACGCGGGGGGATTTATCGTTTCCCCGCCACCGCGCGCGGTGTGTTCACCACCTTGCTGCGCCGCAACTGGCGGATTCTTGCGCTGTCCTCCACCGTCTTCACCTTCGCCGCCGTCGCCGCCGCATTGCTTCCAAAAGCCCTCGGGATCCTCCTCGACTCCGGTCTCGACCGCGGAATCGGCACGCACCTACTTCCCGGGGTGCTCGCCATGCTCATCCTCATTGGCATCATTGCTGTGACGCGGTGGATGGGAGACTTCATCGAAGTCTCGCTGTGGATGCAAGGCGGTTTCGTGTCGGCACGCAGTCTCGTCCACACTGCCGGTCATCGCGGCGTTGCCCTCGCCGGTCGCAAACCTGCCGGGGAGATCGTCACCACCGTGACCACCGACTCCGACTACATCGGGTCGTTCGTCATTTTCCTCGGGGAATCGGTGGCGAGCCTCGTGTCGACGGTGGTGGTTGTGGTGATGATGCTGCGCGTGTCCGTTCCACTCGGCCTACTCGTCGTCATCGGAATGCCGCTGACAATCCTCGGGATCACCATCCTCATCAAGCCGCTGCAAAAGAAACAAACGGTGCAGCGAGAATCCCAAGGTCAGCTCACCACCATTGCCACTGACGCGGTGACCGGTCTGCGGGTGCTGCGCGGTGTGGGCGGCGAGGACGAGTTCGTCCGCCGATACGTTGAGCAGTCGCAGCGAGTGCGTCGAGACGGGGTCGCCATTGCCGTGTGGCAGTCACTGCTCACCGCGTGGCGCGAGGGGATGCCGGGCATTTTCACCACCTTCGTCGTGTCGGTGGCGGCATTCATGGTGTTCCAAGGATCCCTCACCCCCGGTGACCTCGTCGCCTTTTACGGCTACACCACCTACCTGTCGGTACCGCTGTGGGTGGCGTCAGCGTCGATCCAGCAGGGCACGCGCGCGTGGATCGCGTTCGCAAAATACGCTGAACTTTTCGGTGTTGCCCCGCGCGTGAAAGATGGGGAGGGCGCCGAGGTGGATTTCGCTTCCGCTGAGTTTCGTGACGCCACCTCGGGTGTTGTCGTTCACCCCGGTCGCGTCAGCGCGCTCGTCTGCCACGACCCGGATGTCGCAGGAAACCTTGCGCGGCGACTTGCTCGCGTCAACGACGAGGACATGGTCAGCTGGGGTGGGGTGGACGCCAGGCGCCTCTCAGTTGAGGAATCGCGCCGCCACGTCGTCCTCGCAGACTCTCACGACCACCTCTTTGCCGGGACGCTTCGTGACAACATCCTCGGGCGTGACGCGGCGATTCCGCATACGCCCAGCGTGGAGGAACTGATCCTTTTCGAGCGCATCGACAACTCCTCACGCGAAGAAATGCCGTCCTTTGACCGTCAGGACACGACGCGTGATGACGATCTCATGGTGGCACTCCACGTTGCCGACGCCACCGACATTGTCGACTCTCTCGACGGTGGGTTGAGCGGGGTGATTGCCGAAAAAGGGCGTTCGCTATCCGGTGGGCAACGCCAGCGTGTCGCGTTGGCACGAGCCCTCGCCGCGAACCCCGACGTGCTGATCTGCGTCGAGCCCACTTCTGCACTTGATTCCCACACGGAAGCAAGGATTGCGCAAAAACTCATCGATCATCGGCACGGGCACACCACCGTCATCGTGTCGTCATCGCCACTGATCCTCGAACATTGTGACGACATTATCGTCCTCGACGCGGATACTGGGCGTGAGATCGCGCGCGGTACCCACCGGGATTTGATGGCGACAAGTGACGACTACCGCGCGGTGGTGGCGCGCACGATTGGAGGCGAGGAATGAAACTCCCCATTGCCCCCTCACCGGTAATCCGCGAGTCGCTGCTCGACATCGCGCGCACCCGGCGCGGCATGTTCGCCGCGGTTGTCATTTTCGAGCTGTGTGCCGCGGTATCCACGGTGGCTGTCCCCTTCATTATCGGTCGGCTCATTGACCGCATCAGCAGCGGCACCGACCAGCGCACGGTGGTCGTCATGCTCGTCCTCATCGGCGTGTTCGTCGTCGGGCAAACAGCGTTCGCCTTCATCGGCGACTACCTCGCACGCATTTTCGGCGAGGATGTTTTTGCTCAGCTGCGCGAACGTTTCATGGCCTCGGTGACGCACCTGCCGCTGTCGGTGGTCGAGTCTGCAGGCACCGGTGACCTCATCGGTCGCACCACGCACGATGTGTCGAGCGTGCAGTACCTCGTGCGTCAAGGAGTGTCGCGGGTTATCGTCATTGTGTTGAGCTCGGCGGCGATCCTCATCGCGAGTTTAATCACCTCCTCTCTACTTGCCATCCCCCTGTTCCTCAGCTTGCCGTTCATATTCGTCGTGGCACGCTGGTACGTCGTTCGCGCCGTGCCGGCCTACCAGACAAGCGGCGCGCAGTTTGCGCGGATGTCCGGGGTGACAACTGAAACCATCGAACAGGCGGCAACCGTCGACGCCCTCAACATGGCGCAGGTGCGCAACGCTACCTACGACGCGGTTTTGGCCGGTACTTGGCGAGTTGACCGCTACGCGTCGTGGCTGCGAGCCTTCATGCTCGGCGGTCTCGCCATCATCTTCCTCGTGCCGGTCGTCTTCGTCGTCATCCTCGGCGCCTGGGCAGTTCCCCGCGACCTCACCACCATCGGCGCGGTGACGACGGTGGCGCTGTACGGGATGCAGCTGCGCGGCCCGCTCCAAGAACTCACCTTCTGGATCGACACCATCCAATCAGCGCAAACAGCGCTGTCGCGCATCTTCGGTGTCGACATGGTGGAAGCCGACCGCACCCCCTCGGGAGAGCAACTCCACGGCACCGACATCCGGGTGCGAGACGTGTGCTACGCCTACCGTGAAGGGCGCGACGTCCTCCACCACGTCACCCTCGACCTCAATCCGGGAGAAACGCTCGCCATCGTTGGTCCCTCCGGTGCTGGCAAATCGACACTCGGGCGCATGATTGCCGGTATCCACCCGCCCACCCGCGAGCGCGTCGAAGTGGGGGGAGTGCGACTCGTTGACCTGCCCGAACAGGAACTGCACCGCCACGTCGCCCTCGTCACTCAAGAACATCACGTGTTCGTCGGTTCCATCCTCGACAATATGCGCCTGGCTCGCCCGGACGCGACTGTCGAGGAAGTGCGTCAGGCACTGGCTGACGTCGGCGCCCTCGACTGGGTTGACGCGCTCGATGACGGTGTCAATACCACGGTCGGGTCGGGGAATATGACGTTAAGCGCGGCGCAAGCGCAGCAGTTGGCACTGGCTCGCATCATCCTCATCAACCCGCACACGCTCGTCCTCGACGAAGCGACGTCGTTGCTTGACCCGACCTCGGCACGCACACTCGAACAGACTCTGGCGCGCGTGCTACACGGGCGTACTGTCGTTGCTATTGCGCACCGTCTCTATACCGCTCATGATGCGGATCGCATTGCGGTGATGGTCGACGGTCGCATTGTCGAACTCGGCTCTCATGACGAGCTCGTCGCCCTCGACGGCGAATACGCGAGTTTGTGGAAAGCATGGAGCCTGTCTCTTTATACACATCTCCGA
>JAEZVQ010000143.1 GCA_023420745.1 Actinomycetes bacterium | reverse complement strand
TGCCTACACCGCCTACGGGACGTCGGGCGAGCAGGTGCAAGAGTTCAAGCAGATGGTCAAGACCTACCACGAGGCGGATATTGAGATCATCCTCGACGTCGTCTACAACCACACGGCTGAGGGCAATCATCTTGGCCCCACACTGTCGCTACGTGGCATTGACAACGCCTCGTACTACCGCCTCGTCGACGACGACCTCGCGCACTATTTCGACACCACAGGTACGGGCAATTCGCTGCTCATGAGTTCGCCTCACGTGCTCCAGCTGATTATGGATTCGCTGCGCTACTGGGTGACGCAAATGCATGTCGACGGGTTCCGATTCGACCTCGCCTCAACCCTGGCACGCCAGTTCCACGAGGTTGACCGCCTCTCGGCCTTCTTCGACCTCATCCACCAGGATCCAATCATCTCCCAGGTCAAGCTCATCGCCGAGCCGTGGGATGTCGGTGTCGGCGGCTACCAGGTCGGTGGATTCCCGCCGCTATGGTCGGAATGGAACGGCAAGTATCGCGACACGGTGCGCGACTTTTGGCGTGGCGAGTTTTCCTCGCTGCCGCAGTTCGCCTCCCGTATTGCCGGTTCGGCTGACCTCTACGAGCATTCGGGACGCCTCCCCATGGCCTCGATCAACTTCGTTACTGCTCACGACGGTTTCACCATGCGTGACCTCGTGTCCTACAACACCAAGCACAATGACGCCAACGGTGAGGGCGGCGCGGATGGCGAGTCCAACAACCGGTCATGGAACTGCGGGGTTGAAGGGCCGACTGACGATGAGGAGGTACGTCGCCTACGTCTTCGCCAGCACCGCAATTTCCTCACCACCATGATGGTCAGCCAGGGGGTGCCGATGATTGCGCACGGCGACGAGTTTGGACGCACGCAGCAGGGCAATAACAACACCTACTGTCAAGACAACGAGCTGTCGTGGATGGATTGGGATCTCAACGAGGATCAGGAGGAGCTGTTGTCCTTCACCCAACGCCTCCTCGAGATGCGCCACGCCCACCCGGTGTTTCGCCGCCGCCGGTTCTTCGCCGGATCCGCCGAACGCGGTGGCGAATCCGACCTCGGTGAGATCGAATGGTTCTCCCCCACCGGTCAGCACATGACGGATACCGAATGGGATCAACCATGGGCTCGCGCGACGATGATTTTCCTCAACGGACAAGGAATTCACGAACCCGACGAGCAGGGGCGACGCATTGTTGACGACAACTTCGTGCTGTGCATTAACGCCGCACCCGAAGCTGTGGAGTTCACCCTGCCGCCCCACACTCACGGCACTCGCTGGGAGGTGGCGATCAATACCGGTGACGACGAGGATCACTCGCACTATCAGCCGGGGCAGACGATCACGGTGATGAACCGCTCGATTCTCGTGCTCAAAGCGCCGAGTGAGTGACCGAACCAGCGTGCCAATGCCGTGAATGCTGTGAAAGTGAGGCGATTGTGACGTCCGAACCCCACCCGCACCTTCCCGCTGCCGGTCGCCGACTGCCGGTGTCAACCTACCGCGTGCAGTTGACGCCGACTTTCGGTTTCGACGCGACCGCAAACATTCTCGACTATCTCGTCGATCTCGGGATCACCGACCTGTATCTGTCTCCGATTCTCCAAGCGGCACCCGGATCAACTCACGGCTACGACGTGGTCGACCACCGTCGATTGAGTGAGGAACTCGGTGGGCGTGAGGCGTTTGAACGCCTGGCCTTGGCTGCCCACTCCCGCGGGTTGCACGTTGTGGTTGACGTGGTGCCCAACCACATGGCGGTACCGACCCCGGTGTGGCATAACAAGGCATTGTGGTCGGTGTTAAAACACGGCGAGGATTCCGCCTTTGCCTCCTGGTTCGACGTCGAGCTCGATTCGCCGATCCTCATGCCGATTCTCGGACGGCGCATTGGTCAGGTGTTGGCCGACCAGGAACTGGAGTTGACCCGCATGGTCATCCCCAGCGAACCCGAGTATGGCGAACAGTGGGTGCTGCGCTACTTCGACCACGTGTTCCCCGTTGCCGAGGGGACCGAGTCTTTACCGCTGTCGGTGTTGGTTGAGCGTCAGCACTATCGCCTGGCGCATTGGAAGGTGGCTGACGAGGAGCTGAACTATCGTCGCTTCTTCGACGTCGGCACCCTCGCGGGGCTTCGCGTCGAGCGCGACGAGGTTTTCGACGCCACGCACGCGCTCCTCCTCGAACTGTTCCACGCGGGATTCATTGACGCCTTTCGTATCGACCACCCCGACGGGCTCGCCGACCCGCGCGGCTACCTGCGTCGCCTCAGTGAGGCAACCGGTGGGGCGTGGATCGCCGCAGAAAAGATTGTCGAAGGCGATGAGGAACTCCCCCACGACTGGCCGGTAGCGGGCACCACCGGCTACGACGCGGCGTGGCGGGTGCTCGCTCTTCTCACCGACCCCGAAGGCGCGATGCCGCTCGGGGCCATTATGCATGCCGTGACCGGGGACGCGCCGACAGCACTGCCCGACATTCGCCGTGAAGCGAAAACGCAGATCATCGACACCTCGCTGGCTGCGGAGGTGCGGCGCCTCGGCGGCATTATTTGGAGAATTTGCCAAGAGGATGTGCGGCTGCGCGACCACACCTTCCGCGGGCTCATCGACTGTTTGCGACAGCTCATTATCGAATGTGACCGCTATCGCGCCTATGTCGTGGAGGGCGAACCGGTCGCCCCCGCATCGCGCGCGGTAATCGAAGCGACAGCGGCGCGGGCTCGCGACATCCTCGACGACGACTTGTCTGACACCCTCGACGTGGTGGTGGCGCTGATTCTCGGTGACGAGGTTGGCTCCGCCGGGTTGGATGTTTCCGATGAGCGGCGTCGCGAAGTCATGGTGCGCTTCCAGCAGGTGTGCGGCGCGGTCGAAGCCAAAGGTGTTGAGGACACCGCGTTTTACCGCTGGACTCACCTGACCTCACTGTGCGAAGTGGGCTCTGACCCTCAGGTCTTCGGGCTCGATCCTGATCGATTCCACGCCTATTGCCAGCGAATCCAATCGACCTGGCCGGCGACAATGACGGCGGGAACAACCCACGACACTAAACGCGGTGAGGACGTGCGCGCTCGCCTCACGGTGCTGTCGCACCTGCCGCACCGTTATTCCGCACTGCTCGCCCGGCTTCGCCATCTCAGTGCGGACTACCGTCCACCCACGATCAATGGGCGTAGCGAAAACCTCATGTGGCAAACACTCGTCGGCACGTGGGCTGAACGCGATGCGCTGACAGCCGAACGTCTGACGGCGTATCTGACAAAAGCGATTCGCGAACAAAAAGAATGGACCGGGTGGACGAATGTCGACGAGGCCGGTGAGGAGGCATTCCTCGGGTTCGCCTCCGCTGTCCTCGCCGACGAGGAGATCCGCGCTGAACTCGACCGTTGGCGCGACGACACTGCGGATCTCGTCGCCTCCATCGTGTTGTCTGACAAGGCGATCCAGTTGACGATGCCGGGGGTGGCGGATCTCTATCAGGGGTGCGAAGTGACGTCGACGAGTCTCGTTGATCCTGACAACCGGCGCCCCGTCGATTTCCCGGCTCTGCGGGAGCGACTCCAGCGGCTCACCGATACCGCCCGGAGTACCACGCACCGAGGCTCACACAGCGGCGATCTCGACGACCGGAAGATGGCCTTAACATCGGCAATCCTTCGGCTTCGCCGCGACTGTCCCGAGACGTTTGTCTCGGCACGAGCCGGCTACCAGCCGCTACCGACATCCTCGGGGCATTGCGTCGCCTTTGCCCGCACTCTCGACAATGTTGCCCGCGTCGTCACGGTGGCGACGCGCTTGCCGAGGGCGCTCGCCGAGGTGGGCGGCTGGGGATCCTCGTCGCTCGTTCTTCCTCCCGGACAGTGGAGAGACGTCGTCAGCGGGCGGATATTCAGTGAGGGTGCTCAACGTATTACCGACATTCTCGGCACTGAACCGGTCGTCGTGCTGCAGTACTGCGAGGCAACACCTGACACGTCGGATAGTGAGCACCTGGACCGGCTTCTCAGCCGCACTCCCGGATCCGGGCGGCTCCCGGTGTTTTCCTCAACCGCGTCGAGTATCGACCTCGTCCTCGACGACGATCCCAGTGGGTCGCGCCGCCTGGCAATGACCCGCGAGGGCAACTGGTGGTTCGCGCCCCGCGAGATCGACGCTGACGTGCGCTATCGCTTCAGCGTCGACGGTGGCGACCCGGTTCCCGACCCGCGAGCGGTAGCACGTCCTGACGGGGTGCACGGCTCAGCATTGACGTGGCGCCCACCCCGTCGTGTCACCCGTGACGCCGGCAGCCTACTTGGACGCGTGTTTTACGAACTCCACGTCGGCACATTCACTGAGGAAGGGACGCTTGACGCCGCGATCAGCCACCTCGATGAGCTCGTCGAGCTCGGGGTGGATGTCGTTGAGGTGATGCCGGTCGCATCCTTCCCCGGCACTTTCGGCTGGGGATATGACGGCGTCAGCCTCTACGCCACGCAAGCGAGTTACGGCGGCCCGGATGCGATGGTGCGTTTTATCGACGCCGCTCACGACCGCGGTCTCGCCGTGTGCCTTGACCTCGTCCTCAACCACCTCGGTTCGGTGGGCAACTATATTGCCGCCTTCGACGACTACTATTCGCACACGCACGAAACCCCGTGGGGACCCGCCTTTGATCTCGATGGCACCAACAGTGCGCACACCCGTGATTTCCTCATTGGAGCGGCACTGTGGTGGCTTGTCGACATGGGGGTGGATGGGCTTCGCCTCGATGCTGTTCACGCGCTCATCGACAGCTCACCACGCCACTTCCTCGCCGAGTTGTCTGACATCGTGGCGTTAGCGGGGCAACGCGCGGGGCGCACCTTCACCCTCGTTGCTGAGTCGGATCTCAACGACGATCGGATGGTGACGCCAACCGGTGACGGTGGGTTAGGAATGGACGCCCAGTGGGATGACGACCTCCATCACGCTCTCCACGTCGCTTCGACGGGAGAAACTCACGGCTACTACGAGGATTTCGCCGCCGATGATGCGCTTAAGCGCACCGTGGAAGAGGTGTTCTTCCACGCCGGCACGT
>JAEZVQ010000134.1 GCA_023420745.1 Actinomycetes bacterium | reverse complement strand
GGCACAGGGAACGAGCTCGATCCCCAGGTAGCGTGCCGCCTGCCACCGCTTCATCGGGTGACGCAGTGCATTGACCGCGTCTTGAACCTCAGCGGATTCGATATCAGCGAACCAGGGTCGCACAGTGTCGGCAATGGAATCCTCGAAGAGGTTTCGCGCCTGGCGGCTCGTGTGAGTGTCGTAGATGCTGTATTTCTTCACAGTCATCTCCTTTCTCATGGGAGTGCGCGCTGTGCGCAGTGTTCGCGCAGGTAAACGCTGCACTCCACGTTCTCTATTCAGTTATGTCGCTGCGACCCGCACGAGCCCCGACGGTATCGAGGGTCTGGCGATCGCAGCATCGCAGTCTGTCGTTGACCACGATCCGACGCGCCTCGCTCACAGCACAACCATGAGCTAAACACGCACGTAAGCACAATACTCTAATCCGACGATTCTCGCCGTGTCAACTTCGGCGTGTTGCCGACCTTCATCGCATGCCTGGACGACCCCGGCAATCACAGATTCGCTTGGGATCCCCCACCGATCATGTAGTCGACGTCATCACCGATGGTGTGAATACGCAGCGAGTTCGTCGAGCCCGAGGTGCCCGGCGGCATCCCCGCAACGATGACGAGATCGTCGCCGACTTCGGCCAGATTCGACAGGCGACACACCTGGTCGACTTGCCACACCATGTCGTCGGTGTGTTTGACCTCGGGAACACGGTAGGTTTGCACCCCCCACGACAGGGCAAGCTGGTTACGTGTCGTCTCCAGCGGGGTGAAGGCCAGCAGCGGGATCGGGCTGCGCAACCGCGACATTTGCCGCGCAGTGGAGCCGGACTGGGTGAAGGTGACGAGGAACTTGACGTCAAGCCGCTCCCCCATGGTGGCACCGACCTGGGTAATCACCGACGAACGCGCGACGTTGAACGCGCCGAGCGGGGCAATGCGCTCGCCACCGTTTTCTTCGACGTTTTCAATGATGCGCGCCATGGTACGCACGGCTTCAATGGGGAATGCGCCAACCGAAGTTTCACCGGAGAGCATCACCGCGTCAGCACCGTCGAGGATGGCGTTGGCGCAGTCGGAAGCTTCAGCCCGCGTCGGTCGCGGGTTCTTAATCATCGAGTCCATCACCTGGGTGGCAACGATGACCGGCTTCGATTGGCGCCGCGCCAACTCAATCGCGCGTTTTTGCACGAGCGGAACGGTTTCCAACGGCATTTCAACGCCGAGGTCGCCACGCGCCACCATGATGCCGTCGAAAGCTTGGACGATTTCGAGAAGGTGATCCACAGCCTGCGGCTTCTCGATCTTCGCAATCACCGGGCGGTGGATCCCCACCTCGTCCATGATGGCGTGGACATCCTCAATGTCGCGCGCGTCGCGAACGAAGGACAAGGCGATGAAATCGGCGCCGGTTTTCAGCGCCCACCGCAGATCGTCCTTGTCCTTTTCTGACAGCGCAGGCACGGAGACGGCGACACCCGGCAGGTTGATCCCTTTGTTATTCGAAACGAAACCGGGAACTTCGACGCGCGTCTTGACATCGGTCTCATCGACCTCGATGACCCGCACCGCCACGTTACCGTCATCAATGAGGAGTCGATCGCCGGGACGGCAGTCGCCAGGAAGCCCCTTGAATGTGGTGCCGACGAGGTCTTTCGTTCCGGGCACGTCGCGCGTGGTGATGGTGAAGATATCTCCCACGTTAAGCATGTGGGGACCATTTTCAAACTTTGCGAGACGAATTTTAGGACCTTGAAGATCAACGAGAACCGCAATGGCACGACCGGAGGCACGAGCTGCCTTGCGTACCAGCCGGATCACTTCCTCATGTGCCTCAACGCTGCCGTGGGAGCGATTGATGCGAGCGACATCCATCCCCGCGTCGACAAGTGCTTGGATCTGTTCCGGGCTTTCGGTAGCGGGACCGATGGTGCAAACAATCTTCGCTCTGCGCATACTTCTACTCTACTGACTTTTTTCGATTTCGTGAGATTCTGCCGCGTCGCCCTGGCGTTGCGCCACGCCATCCTCTCCCTCGTGCGCGTCTGCGGCGACCATCGCGAGATTTTCTTCCGGCAGCACCCTCGTCGAGGCGCCGCGACGTCCGACGAGGATGAATCCGATGAGTGCGGCAATGAACGTCGCCGCCATAATCACCACGTTGACGCGCAACCCAAACAGCGTGTTCGCCGTATCAATGCGCAGCATTTCAATCCACACGCGACCCGCGGTGTACATCATGATGTAACACAGCATTACCTGACCGCCAGCGAAACGCACGCGGCGGTCGAGAAGAATGAGGATGATCGCCATGGTCAGGTTCCACAGCAGTTCGTAGAGGAACGTCGGGTGGAACAGGGTGCCGATGGCGTAGCCGGCAGGGGTGTGTGCGGCGTCGATTTCCAAACCCCACGGCAGTGTCGTCGGCGCGCCGAAGAGTTCTTGGTTGAACCAGTTTCCCAGCCGTCCGATGGCTTGGGCGATGAGCAGTGCCGGAGCGATTGAGTCGACGAAGGGACCGATGCGCATGCCGCGGCGTTTGAGCGCGATCCAGCCGCCGAGGAATCCGAAGGCGACACCACCCCAGATGCCGATTCCACCTTCCCAGATCTTCATCACGTCCCACGGGTTGCCATGCGCGCCGAAATACCCCTGCCAGGAGGTAGTGACGTGGTAGAGGCGGGCGCCGATAATGCCGATGGGGATCGCCCACATGGCGACGTCGAAGACGAGTTCGGGGTCACCACCGCGTGCTGCGTAGCGTTTGCGGGTGATGATGACGGCGACGATCATCCCGAGTGCGATGAGCCACCCGTAGGCGCGCAGTGGAAGTGGCCCGAGGTACCACACGCCCTGCGGTGGTGAAGGGATTGAGAAAAGCATCGGGAAATAGCGTCCTTTCGTCATCTGTTGGGCGTTGCTGACCGACTGGCGTGCGGGAACCGGGATCGGTTGTCGGCGTGGTTGCTCAGCAGGTCACCGCATCACACGGTACCAGCGCGGAGGGTGTGATCGAGGACAGCGCGGCGTACGCGTTCTTTACGGTCGGCTTGGAGCGCGGGGTGAGCGCCGGCGGAAACCATGTCGGCGACGCGCTCCTCGGGTACCTCGCTGCGCACGAGCACGTCGCCAACGAGGACTGCGTCGGCACCGGCTTGAGCGTATTCGAAAACGTCGTGGGTGCCTCGCACGCCGGACTCGGCTACTGCGACCACTTCGGCGGGAATGACGTCGATGACCTGCGCGACGTGGGCGCGGTCGATGTCGAGGGTGTCGACGTCGCGGGCGTTGACACCAATGATGCGAGCCCCGGCGTCGAGGGCGCGAAACACTTCGAGGCGCGATTGGGCTTCGACCAGGGCGTGCATTCCGAGGGATTCGGTGCGCTCAATCAGGCACTGCAGCTGGTTGTCTTCGAGTGCCGCAACGACGAGGAGCACCGCGTCGGCACCGTAGGCGCGTGCCTCGTGGATCTGGTAGGAGGAGATGACGAGGTCCTTGTGGAGCACCGGGATCGATACCGCCTGCCTCACCTCGGCGAGATCGTCGAGGCTGCCGTGGAAAAACTCGCGTTCTGTCAGGCACGACACCATCGCGGCACCACCGCTTTCGTAGCGGTGGGCGAGCTGAGCGGGGTCGGGAATGTCGGCGATGTGTCCTTGCGACGGCGAGGAGCGTTTGATTTCGGCAATGATTTTCACCGCGCCCGGCCCGCGACGCAGCGCGTCAATGACATCAATCGGTGCGGGAGCGAGATGGGCTCGGCGTTGCACGTCGTCGAAGGGCACAGCATGTTCTCGCTTCGCGAGGTCGCGACGCGCAGCGGCGATGATGTTGTCGAGAATGCTCACGGCTCTTCCCTCCCCCTGTGATTGTCACACGAGGAGGCGGAGTCGGCGAATTCGACAGTCGTCGCGGTCGGGGCAAGTACATCTGGCGTGAGTGCATCCGGGGTGAGTGCGGGTAGGTCGCCACCGGTATCGAAGCACGACCATTCGCCGGTGTGGCACGCCGCGCCCACCTGATCGACTTCGACGAGGACAGCGTCGCCGTCGCAGTCGATGCGCACCCGCCGCACGTATTGCACGTGCCCGGAGGTGTCGCCTTTGCGCCAGTACTCGCCCCGGGAACGCGACCACAGGGTGACTCGACCGTCGCGCAGGGTGCGTGCCAGCGCCTCATCGTCCATCCACCCGACCATCAGCACGTCGCGGCTGTCCCAGTGTTGGATGACCGCGCAAATCAGCCCGTCAGGATCGCGCTTGAGCCGCCGCGCAATCGCCGAGTCGAGGCTCGCGCATTCCACGGGGATTCTCTGCTCGCGCTCACCCATGCTGGCGCTCCCCCGCTGATACCGATGCCGCTGGTGTCGCCGGCGCTACCGGGCGGACGCTGAACCCCGCATCGGCCAGCCCGGCTTTGACCTCGGCAATCGTCAGCGCGCCAAAGTGGAACACCGACGCCGCGAGCACGGCATCGGCTCCGACGCGCGCGGCGTCAACGAAATGCTCAACCGTGCCGGCACCACCGGAGGCGATGAGGGGCAGTCGGGTGACCTGGCGAACCGCGGTGAGCATGTCGAGGTCAAAACCGGTGCGCACGCCGTCAGCGTCCATCGAGTTGAGGAGGATTTCCCCAGCACCGCGTTCCTCAGCCTGCGTGATCCACTTCAGCGCGTCGATCCCAGTCGAGCGGGTGCCCCCGTGTGTCGTCACCTCAAAACCGGAGGGCGTAGATACGCCATCCCTCACCCGCCTCGCGTCGACGGAGAGGACGAGTACTTGGTTGCCAAATTCTCGCGCCACCTCGTCGATGAGGTCCGGGCAAGCAATGGCAGCAGTATTGACGCCAACCTTGTCGGCACCCGCAGCGAGCAACGCACGCACGTCCTCGACGCTGCGCACACCGCCGCCGACGGTGAGCGGGATAAACACCTGTTTGGCGCAGCGACTCACCATGTCGAAGGTGGTGCCGCGTGACTCGCGCGAGGCACTGATGTCGAGAAATGTCAGCTCGTCGGCTCCCCCTTGCCCGTAAGCGTGTGCGAGCTCAACGGGATCTCCGGCGTCAGCGAGGTTGGCAAAATTCACACCTTTGACGACGCGCCCCGCGTTGACGTCGAGGCAGGGGATGACGCGAATCGCCATTGACATCACTTTTCTCCTCTCGCAGCCCGCGTGTTGCCTTCCGAGGTCTCACCCGCCCGTCCGAGTCACGACGCTTTCGGCTGGGTGCCGAGAATGTCGATGACCATCATGAGCGTGTCGTCGCCGCTCGCCATTTCGGAGGGGATGGTCACAGCAAGGCGCGATCCCACGCGGTGGTCAAGCAGTGCCATGCGCACGCCCGGCATCGCGTCGTCGAGGGCAATGACC
>JAEZVQ010000036.1 GCA_023420745.1 Actinomycetes bacterium | reverse complement strand
GCTTGGGATTGTGCTGATTCGAGGCGCTGCTTTTGGAGGGCGAGATCAGCGCGTTCGTTACGCAGTTGATTCTCCGACTGGGTGAGCTGATCAAGGACGGTGACGAGCTCATCCTCATTCAATCCCTCCAGCGGGTCGGAGCGTCCGATCCGGATCTGGGTAACCATGGCAAAACCGACGATGAAACACAGCGCGGCGACGAGCAGGTGGTGGGCGCGCGGTGGCGTGGTCATGAGGTCGCGCAGCCGCCGCTGCGATGGCGTCACGGAATGAGAAGAATGGCGAGCCATGGTTGTCACCTCACGACCCGAAAACCAGGCGGCGAATCGCTGCCGCATTGGAAAAGATCCGGATTCCCAGCACGACCACAATCGCTGTCGTCATCGGTGTTCCAACGCCCAGCTGGGCGCCGAGGAATACGAGCAGCGCAGCGACGAGGACATTCCAGAAGAACGACACCATAAATACCTTCTGTGAAAAGGTGCCTTCGAGGTAGGAACGCGTCGCCCCAAAGAGTGCATCGAGTGCTGCCATCACTGCGATTGGCAGGTAGGGCTGGATCGCATAGGGGATTTCGGGGTCGATGAGGATCCCGAGGACGATGCCGAGAATCAAGCCAATGACGACGATCATGTGTTGCCCTCTTCGTGTTTGCTGGTGAGATAGGTCGGGTGCATCGGTGCGGGTGGCAGTTCGACTGCGCCGAGGTTAGCGGTACGCAGAGTAATCCCATAGGCGGATTCCAATGCGGCAAAATAGCTGCCAGTCGACCCCGATCGCAGTGCCACACGGAGCTGTTCGGAGGAACCGATGGCGTGAATTGTGTAGGGCGGCGACACTGCGTGAAGGTCGACGAGAATCGCGCCACCGGCGGCACGCACGGTTGTCGATGGGCTCAGGCGCGTGCCGTTGAGAGAGATTCCCTCAGCTCCCGCTGACCACAGCGCGTTGATGACCATCCGCAAGTCGGTGTCGCGCACCCGGTCACTGTCGCGCGCCTCCGCGCGTTCGTTGAGCGTCACGGAGATTCCCGGTCCGCGGAGCGCGTCACGTTGCGCCCCTCGACGCTCCGCCGTATCGTCGATTCCTCCGGCTTTCCCGGGGATCGACAACATGGCGAGCTCGCCGTTGAGCTCATCGATCGACGATTGAAGTTCACTGTTGATCTTGCGCTGCTGGGCGATGCGTTCGGTGAGAGCACTGCGCGTTGACTCCCCCAGTGAGCGTGCCGCGAGTAGATCGGAGACTGACACGGCGACGCCGAATCCGCAGGCAACACACAGTGCGAACACGATCGTGCCATCCCACCAGCGTCGCCAGGTGGGCGTCTCGGCACTACCGTGCGAGTGTCGCCTCACCGTGTGCGTGCGCGTCTCGCCGAGAATCAATGGCGACTCGACGATACGTGCCAGCAGCGAGGGTGCCGCAGAACTGTCGATCGAGCGGGGCTCTAGCGGCTGCTCCACCCGTGTTCACCTCGCTGTTGAATCGCCCACGCACGGCGCAGTTCGTCGTCGTGTTCGCGCATCAGACGGATCAGGGAAGGCGGCGCGTCCTCGTGGGTGCGCAACCACGTATCAGCCATGAAAAGGAGAGCCTGGGCGTCTTCGGGATGGTCGGCATCGACAGCGTCGGGGAAGGCTTCGCGGATGAAACGCCGAGACATGCCCACCGAATGCGACTGCCAATAGTGGTCGATCGCCTGGTAGAACTCGCCAGCCAGTCCCGTCACACCCGGTTTTGTGCCCTGACGGAGCCCGATGAGGATTGCTGAGAGTTGGTCATTCGACACGTCGTCGTCGACGCAGCGATCCCACAGTGTGCGTCTTGTCCCTCGATCCGGCAGCATGGCTCGGCAACGCAACGCTTCGATGACCGCTTCGCCGGAGGGATCCTCAGCCTCCCACGCGCCAATGCGCGCATCGTCGGCGACTTCGTGGCGAACGAGGACACGTCGAGCCTGCCAGGCTAGTGACGGACCAACGTCGAGAAGTGAGGATCGGCGCTGGGCAATCGCTTCGGCGAATGTTCGTTTCGCTTCGGAAAGCGAGTGAATGCTGATCATTGCGGACAGCGCCGTCTCAACCCAGGTGCGGCGTCGATCCTCGGATCCGGCGTTGGCCGCCGCTGTCATTGCGGATGCGGCAAAATCGGTGGCGACTCGGTCACGCAACTGTGATGGGAGGTAGGAGCGAATCGCCGCGAGCGCCTGAGCGAGTACGACGCTGACGAGTGCGTCCTCGGTTTCGTTGTCGATATGGGCGATCACCGCGTCGACGTAGCGCACGGGGTCGAGGCGAGCGTCGCGAACGGCTTGCCACAGCGCGCCCCAGACAACGGCACGCGACACCGCGCCGGGCAGGTGTCCAACGTGGTCGAGAGCAAAATCGGTGGCGTCGTCGTCGAATGCAATGACCGCGTAGGTGAGGTCATCATCGTTGGGCAAGACGAAATCAATCGTCGCCTCATCGGCTTCGGGTGGAAGCGTGACCGTGAGTGCACGTTCGCGTAACGTCACACGGGTGGAGGCAACGCGCTCGACACTGCCGTCACGTCGCGCGTAGAACCCGAGATTGAGGGCGTGGGGGCGAACGATGTCCTCGCCGGTGACCAGGTCATGACCGACCTGCCTCAGTTCCCACGCCGTGCCGCCATCCTCACCCTGGATGGTGTGGATGGTGATCGTTGACGGCCCGGTCGTGTGCAGCCACAGTTTCTGCCACTCGTCGAGATCATCAGTGCCGGAGACGGCTTCGAGCGCGGCAAGGAAGTCTGCCAACTCGGTAGAGCCCCACTGGTGGGTGGTGAAATAGCGGCGAACACCGGCAAAGAATGCCTCTTCACCGACGTAAGCGACGAGCTGCTTGAGAACCGCGGCGCCTTTCGCGTAGGTGATGCCGTCGAAGTTGTGGGTGGCTGCTTCGACATCAGGCACGTCGGCGACAATGGGGTGCGTGGTGGGGAGCTGATCTTGACGGTACGCCCATGCTTTACGTCCGGCGGCAAATGACGCCCACTCACCGGGGTAATCGCCGCTAGCGACGATCGCCCACGACCCCTGATTGTCAGCGAAAGACTCTTTGAGCCACAGGTCGCCCCACCAGCGCGGGGTGACGAGGTCACCGAACCACATGTGACACATTTCGTGCATGATGGTGTTCGCGCGTGACTGCTTTTGCTGCGGTGTCGGCGTGTCGCGTGACAAGTCGTTTTCAGTGAAGGTGACGCAGCCGGGATTCTCCATTGCCCCGAGGTTGTATTCCGGGACGAAAATCTGGTTGTAGACGTGACCCCACGGGTAGGTGATGCCGTAGTGGCGGTGGTAGAAGTCGAAACCGTGGCGCGTCACGTTGATGATGTCGTCAGCATCGCAGTAGGGCGCCAAAGCTTGACGGCAGTACACGCCGAGCGCAATCTCTACCGGTTCCTCGCCCTCGACGCCACCGCGGTAGATTCCGCCGTCGAAATGCGCGTACGGGCCGGCAATGACCGCGGTGATGTAGGACGACAGTGGCTGTGTTGGCGCGAACTCGTGGCGCGTGACGCCGTCACGAGACGAACTGGCATTGATCTCATGCTGGTTGGACAGCACCACCCATTCCGCCGGCGCCTCGACACGCATCGTCCACCGTGCTTTGAGGTCAGGCTGGTCGAAACATGCGTAGACGCGGCGCGCGTCACACGGCTCGTACTGTGTGTACAGGTAGACGTTGCCGTCTTCGGGGTCGCGGTAGCGGTGCAGCCCCTCGCCCGACGTCGAATAGGTGCACTCGGCGTCAACGACAACAGTAATTTCTCGCCCGGTGGGTAGATCGTCGAGCACGATCCTCGCGTCCTCCACGCGATACGTCGCATCCTCTCCATCAACGCTCACCCGACGAATCGACGCGGCAACAATGTCGATAAATGTCGTGGTCGAGGAGGTGGTGAAACGCAGGGTTGAGGTAGAGGGGAAAGTCGTGCGCTGGAGATCAGCGGCGTCAGACAGGTCGAGGTCGACGTCGATGCTGGTCAGAGAAATACTGCGGGCACGCTGCCGCGCCTCGTCACGAGTGATCGTCTGCATGAACGCCAGTCTATCGCCGCCCCCGACACAGTGTGAGACACCGACAATCGCTTCATCCCGGACTCGCTAGGGTGAAACCGGCACAAGGTCGCTGTCCTGGAAGGCTCACACCGGATGTCTCACACGTCTGCCACCGTTCCTCTCCCCCGCCACACTCCCCCGCGCGAACCGCACCGCCTCCCACCTCGGTCAACGCCTGTGGCTGAGCGTCACCCGGTTGATGAGGTTCCCGCCCCGGCGAAGGTGGCTTTACTGTCAATCCAGCACGTCCTCGCTTTCTATGCGGGAGCTGTGGTGGTGCCACTCGTCATTGCCGGTGGGCTTCACCTGACCCCCGCGCAGACGATCCACCTCATTAATGCCGACCTCTTCACCTGCGGGATCGCCACTCTGATTCAGTCGGTCGGACTGTGGAAAATCGGTGTGCGTCTGCCGATTATTCAAGGCGTGACAACGACGGCGATCTCACCGATTATCGCCATCGGTCTGGCTGTCACCGGACCGGATGGCGGCGCCGAGGGGCTTCCGGTGATCTACGGGTCGATTCTCGTGGCCGGAGCCTTCACCTTTGCTGCTGCACCAGTGTTTGCGAGATTTATCCGGTTCTTCCCGCCTGTCGTCATCGCTACCGTTTTGACGACGATGGGGATCACCTTGCTGTCGGTGTCGGCGGGCGACATTATTGCGCGAGTTGACGAAATGACCCCACCGCAACCGATTTCGCCGCGATCACTGGCGTACGCATTCGGTACTCTCGCTGTCATTATCCTCGTTCAGCGGTTCTTCAAAGGATTCATGGGGACGATTTCTGTTCTGCTCGGTCTGGTTCTTGGAACCGCAGTCGCGTTCCTTTTCGGTGATGCGTCCTTCCACGAGGTCGGCTCTGCGTCGTGGATCGGCGTGACCACACCCTTCTAT
>JAEZVQ010000002.1 GCA_023420745.1 Actinomycetes bacterium | reverse complement strand
CTCGTGGGCTCGGAGTTGTGTATATGAGACAGGCACGCGACTGTGGGGAGCGACTCCCTCAACACACGTCAACACCATTGCGATGACCCGCGTGTCGGACACCTACCTCACGGCACGGTTGATCTCGACACTGATCGGCACGGTCATCGCCATCGCGGTCATCACCATCCCGGTTTTTCTCTTCGTCCCCCGCGAGTTCTTCACCACCATCGGCGGAACCCTCCTGATTGCCGCCATCGTGGTGGTGATCGCGATTATCCTCTTCGCCTCAACCATCAGCGTCATCGAAGCACGCTCGTACCGATACGGTTTTGACGAGGACACGCTCTACGTCGAATCGGGGATTATCGGGCGCCAACTCCACATTGTGCCGGTCGGGCGCTTGCAATATATCGATGTCAGCGAAGGGATGATTACCCGTATGCTCGGGCTGGCCTCCGTGACGATGAACACCGCAGGACACTCCTCCATTTCCATCCCTGGGCTGCCGGCATCCGTTGCCGCCGACATCCGCGATCGCCTCGCCTCCGCCACTGAAGCACGACGCGGTCGAGACGAGGATCCTCGATGACCGTGGACACTGCACACACTCGCGCAGGTGTCGCCACAGGCCGGCTTCGCATCGGCGTCATCGGCGCCGGGCGCGTCGGCCCCATCCTCGCTCGCGGCTGGGATCTCGCCGGCCACGACATCGTGGCGATCACGCGCTCGAGGAAACAGGAACGCAATGACCGGCTCGACGCGCTGCTACCGCACGTGCCCCGAATGGACCATGCTCAGGAGGTGGCAGCGGTCGCGGACATCGTCGTCATCGCGACACCCGATGATGCGATTCGCAAGGTCGTTGCCGAGGTAGCGCGTGCCGGAGGGTGGCGTGCTGGGCAGATCGTGTTCCACGTCAGTGGAGCTCACGGGACGACGGTGCTCGTCGAGGCGGCGAAGGCGGGGGCTGCTGTTGCCGCATGGCATCCGGCAATGACATTCGCTGGATGCTCACTCGATCTTGACCGTCTGGACGGCACGCCGGTGGCGATCACCGGGGACGGTCTCGCGGTGACCATCGGATACGCGCTTGCTGTCGTCCTCGGAGCGAGCGTGGAACAGGTCGGCGAAGACCAACGTGTCCTCTACCACGCTGCGCTTTCGCACGGCGCCAACCACCTCGTCACCGTCATTGTCCAGGCGCAGAGGATGCTGAGCGCCGCGGGGATAGCTAACCCGGCACAGTACCTGCGTCCGCTCGTCACCGCGGCGATGGATCGCGCGTGCGAATGGGGGGAGGAGGCGCTGACCGGCCCGGTGTCTCGCGGCGATGTTGATACCGTGCGCGCGCACCGCCAAGCCATCGCCAGGCACTGCGACCCCGACACCGCCGCGAGCTACGATGCGCTGGCTCGTGCGACAGCGGGAATCGCTGTAGAACTCGGGCGAATTGACGAAGCGACACGTCGCGACATCTACCATCTCACCAGTTGCGAGGAGGCTACAGCCGATGACTGACATGGCATCGCATGACGACCACCAGGACCAGCGTCCGCGCGTGGTCACCACCCGGCGCGAACTCTTCGATCTGCTCAGCACCGTCGAGGCTCGCGTCGGGCTCGTGATGACGATGGGTGCGTTGCACGCCGGACATCTCAGTCTCGTCCAGTGCGCGCGAGAGCACGCGGACTTCGTCGTCGTGTCGATTTTTGTCAACCCCACGCAGTTTGCACCGGGTGAGGATTTCGATTCATACCCGCGCACGCTTGATGCCGACATCGAGGCGTTGAGCAGCGTCGGCGCCGACCTCGTATTCGCCCCGAGCGTGGAGGAAATGTATCCCGAGGAAGCGCGGGTAATGATCGATCCCGGGCCGGCGGCACGCGTTCTCGAAGGACGCACCCGCCCCACCCACTTTGCCGGGGTATGTCAGGTCGTCAACCGTGTCCTCAACCTCGTTCGCCCCGAGGTAGCGGTCTTCGGACAAAAGGATGCGCAGCAGCTGGCGATTATCCGCCAGATGGTGCGGGATTTCGGGATGCGAACCGAGATTATTGGCGCTCCGATTGTTCGCGATCCCGACGGTCTCGCCATGTCCTCGCGCAACGCCTACCTCAGCGCCGACGAACGCCAGCGTGCCCTTGCCTTGTCGGCGGCGTTGCGCCACGGTCGCGCGCGCGTGGTCGAAGGGGTGTCGGCGCGTGAGGTCGTCGAGGTCGTGCGTGAGCAGTTGACGCAGCCGGGAATTGCACTCGACTACGTGGCGCTGACCGACCCCGACAGTTACGAGGTGCTCGTTTCCACCCACGAGCCCGAGGTGAACACGACCCTGGATGACGATCGGTATCGCGGGCGTTCATTCGTCCTCGCTGTGGCTGCGAGAGTAGGATCGACACGGCTGATCGATAACGTCGTGGTGGAGTTCCCCACCACGTGACTTGCTCTTGACTGAAGAGGACACGCAATGCCCGACCAGATCCTGCGCACCATGATGACGGGGAAGATTCACCGTGCCACCGTCACCGCCGCTGACCTCCACTACGTCGGTTCGGTCACGATTGACGCGGATTTGCTTGACGCCGCGGGGATTCGCGAAGGTGAGCGCGTCGACATCGTCGACGTGACGAACGGCGCGAGACTGTCGACCTACACCATCGCCGGTGAGCGTGGCAGTGGCATCGTTCAACTCAACGGCGCCGCCGCGCACCTCATTGAGGTTGGCGACATTGTCATTATCATCGCCTACGCGCTCGTCCCCGATTCGCTGATCGACACTCTTGAGCCGCGCGTTGTCCTCGTCGACGAAAACAATGCGATGATTCACCGCGGATCAGACGCTGCGAGTGTGCCACGGCAGTTCGCTGATCGCACCGGCGGTGACACGGTGTACAGCGCACGGTAGGCGCTTGCGTCTACCATAGAGGGCGTGGAAAAAGACGACATCACCGCAGCACCGGCTTCCGACGCGACACAGGCTCCCGAACAGATCCGGGTGCGTCTCGATAAGCGCCAACGTCTCATCGATGAGGGGATCGACCCCTACCCGGTCGAACTCGACATCACGTCGACGATCCGTGAGGTTCGCGAAAACTACGAGTATCTCGCCATTGATGAGCAATCGCCAGAAACCGTCGGCATCGCCGGTCGTGTGATGTTGATTCGCGGTTCCGGGAAACTCCAGTTCGTCGTCCTCCAGGATGGGGAGGGAAACCGGATCCAGGTCATGCTGTCGGCCGCCGAGGTGGGAGCGGATTCCCTCCAGGCGCTCAAACACAATGTGGATCTTGGCGACCACCTGTTCGTCCGCGGTCCGGTCATTCGCTCGAAGCGCGGCGAACTGTCGGTTTTCGCGTCTCCCGGTTCTGCTGGGCAGCCCGCATGGCAGATTGCCTCCAAGGCGATTCGCCCATTGCCAAAAACCTTCACCACGGCTGACGGTGACGAGATGACACTGTCGGAGGAGTCGCGTATTCGCCGCCGCCACCTCGACATGATTATGCGACCGGCAGCACGTGAGATGGTGCGTGTGCGTGCTGCGGTGGTGCGATCCCTGCGCGAGTATTTCGACGATGCGGGATTCATTGAGATCGAGACGCCGATGCTGCAAAACATCCACGGTGGTGCTGCGGCGCGTCCGTTCCAAACACATATGAATGCCTACGACACCGAACTGTATCTGCGCATCGCACCGGAGCTGTTCCTCAAGCGCGCAGTCGTTGGCGGGATCGACAAAGTGTTCGAGATCAACCGGAACTTCCGCAACGAAGGGGCTGACTCGTCACATTCGCCAGAGTTCACCATGCTCGAAGCTTACGAAGCGTATGGCACCTACGATTCGATGGCGAAGCGCACCCGCGAGTTCATCCAAAAGGCCGCACGCGACGCATTCGGTAGCGAGGTGGTCACTCTTGCCGACGGCACCGAATATGACCTGTCCGGTGAGTGGGCACAAATCAGCCTGTACGAAGCGGTATCGGAAGCGATCGGCGAGACCATCACCCCAGACACCCCGATTGAACGTCTGCGCGCCATCGCCGACGAGCGCGACATCGCGATTGCCGACCACGCGCTGCCGGGGAAGATCGTCGAAGAGATTTTTGAAGAAACCGTGTGCCCCACGCTGTGGGCGCCGACCTTCGTCCGCGACTACCCCGTCGATACCTCCCCCCTCGTGCGCGCCCACCGCACAAAGCCAGGTCGCGTCGAAAAGTGGGATCTTTACGTGCGCGGTTTCGAGCTTGCCACCGCCTACTCCGAACTCGTTGATCCGGTAGTGCAGCGTGAGCGTTTTGAAGCGCAGGCGCTGGCGGCAGCCAACGGTGACCCTGAAGCGATGGTGCTCGACGAGGACTTCCTCGAAGCAATGGAACAGGGGATGCCGCCCACGGGGGGCATGGGGATGGGAATCGACCGTCTCCTCATGGCGCTGACCGGTCAGGGGATTCGCGAAACCATCACATTCCCGCTGGTCAAGCGCGTCGAATCCTGACGGGTTGATCGACACGGAAAACCGACGATAACAGGACAGCGAGCGGGGCTCTCCACCGCGGTGGAGAGCCC
>JAEZVQ010000132.1 GCA_023420745.1 Actinomycetes bacterium | reverse complement strand
CGAATCCGCGCGACCCTATGGCTCCTGGTTCGATGGCGTTGTTGACATCCTCGAAGAGCTCATTGCCGGTGCCGACATTGCCGTCGCCGAAGTCATTGAGCGCGTCGTCGTCGACCGTGATGAGCTGACGATCTTCGTCGCCCGCGAACACCTCGTCACCGTGTGCCGATGGCTGCGTGACGACCAGGATCTGCGCTTCGAATTGTGCCTCGGCGTGTCCGGCGTCCACTACCCGCACGACACCGGACGCGAGTTCCACGCCGTCTATCACCTGATGTCCGTCACCCACAACCGGGTACTGCGACTGGAAGTGACCTGCCCCGAATCGGACTGCACCATTCCCTCGGTGGTGGCGATCTACCCCGGAAACGACTGGCATGAACGCGAAACCTGGGATCTCATGGGGATCGTTTTCACCGGCCATCCCGGGCTGACGCGTACGGCGATGCCGGATGACTGGGTCGGTCACCCGCAACGCAAGGACTACCCCCTCGGCGGTATTCCCGTCGAATACAAGGGCGCTACCGTGCCGCCGCCCGACACACGGAGGTCGTACAACTGATGAACGACATGAACACTCCCGTCTTCCGCGCCACCGCATCCGCGATCGACGTCGACGAGATTCCCGAGGTCGTCGCCTCCGGTGGCGACTGGGAAGATGTGCTGTCCGAGATTGAAAAACTGTCGAACGAACGCATCGTCCTCAACCTCGGTCCGATCCACCCGTCGACCCACGGCGTGCTGCGCGTCATCCTCGAAATCGACGGCGAAACCGTACGCGAATCGCGCCTCAATACCGGCTATCTCCACACCGGCATTGAAAAGAACATGGAGTACCGCACGTGGACGCAGGGCGTGACCTTTTGCACCCGCATGGACTACGTCGCTCCGCTGTTCAACGAGGCCGTCTACGTCAAGACTGTTGAGAAGCTGCTCGGTATCACCGACCAGGTTCCTCAGCGCGCCAACTGGATCCGCATCCTGATGATGGAACTCAACCGCATCGCCTCGCACCTCGTGGCGATCGGATCCGGTGGTAACGAACTCGGTGCCACCACGATGATGACTATCGGCTTCCGGGCGCGAGAAAACTGTCTGAAGATTTTTGAACGCGTCACCGGTCTGCGCATGAACCACGCCTACTTCCGTCCCGGTGGCGTGGCGCAGGATCTGCCCGAAGGCACCACCGACTACATTCGCTCGCTATTGCCCGGTCTGCGTGCTGACATCGGCGAACTCCAAGATCTCACCCAGGAGAACCCGATTTTCAAGCTGCGTCACATTGATGTCGGCTACATGTCGCTCGCCGCCATGATGGCGCTCGGCATGACCGGTCCGAGCGTGCGTGCCGCTGGTTTGCCGATGGATCTGCGTAAAGACCAGCCGTACTGGGGGTACGACCAGCTGGAGTTTGACGTTCCTACCCGCAACCAGTCCGACGCCTACAACCGCGTCCAGGTGCGTTTCGACGAGTGCTACCAGTCGCTGCGTATCATTAACCAGTGCCTGCGTCTCCTCGACGAAACAGAAGGACAGCCGGTCATGGTTGAGGATCCCGCCATCAAATGGCCAGCGCAGCTGTCGGTGTCCTCCGACGGGCAAGGCAACTCGTTCGAGCACATTCGCGAAATCATGGGACAGTCGATGGAATCGCTGATCCACCATTTCAAGCTCGTCACCGAAGGATTCAAGGTGCCCGCCGGTCAGGCATTCGACATGGTCGAGCACGCCAAGGGAATTATTGGCTGTCACCTCGTGTCGCTGGGAGGCACCCGCCCGTGGCGCGCCCATTTCCGCGACCCCTCGTTCTCCAACCTCCAGTCCTTCGCCATGATGACCGAAGGCGGTCAGCTCGCTGACGTCGTCGTCTCGCTGGCGTCTATCGACCCTGTTCTGGGAGGTGTTGACCGCTGATGTACACACCGGAAGTCAAGTCACGGCTGCGTGCCGAAGCCGAACGCATCATCGCCCGCTATCCCGCGGGGCACGAGCGCTCTGCGCTGCTGCCGATGCTGCACCTCGTTCAGTCCGAGGACGGCTACGTATCCGCCGACGGTATTGCGCTGTGCGCCGAGGTGCTCGGGCTGACTCGTCCCGAAGTCTCCGCCGTGGCCACGTTCTACTCGCAGTACAAGCGCCATCCCAACGGCACCTACAACGTCGGGGTGTGCACCAACGCGTTGTGTGCGGTGATGGGCGGTGACCAGATTTGGGAAGCCCTCGAAGGTCACCTCGGCGTGGGGCACGACGAAACCACCGAGGACGGCTGCATTACTCTCGAGCGCATCGAATGTAACGCGGCATGCGACTACGCGCCGGTGGTCATGGTGAACTGGGAGTTCTTCGACAACCAGACACCCGAGTCGGCCATCGCCTTGGTTGATGACCTCGTGGCAGGTCGCGACGTGCGCCCGACCCGCGGTCCCGACCGTGTCCCGACCTTCAAGGAAACCTCGCATCTGCTCGCCGGCTTTGAAGACGGACACGTTGACGAAGGACCGTCCGCCGGCGAAGCCTCGGTGCGTGGACTGCGACTGGCTGCCGAACGCGGTTGGGAAGCCCCGGTGGCCGAGGGCTCGCAACTCCACCCCACCGAGCCGGCGATCGAGGTCGGTGGTCTTCATTCCTCGGCGGAGCGTCCGGCAACCACTGCCGAAGACCACGGCGCTAACGGCGCGTCTGAACAGGACGGCGCGAATAAAGAAGGTGAGCAGGCGTGAGCGACACCGTTTTCACCAAGCCCGGAACTCTCACCCCCATCGTTAGCAGCGGGTGGGGTGAGCATCGGTCGTGGACGCTTGAGTCCTACCGGTCTCGCGGTGGCTACCGCGGGCTCGAACGTGCGTTGACCTTGGAACCGGCGCAGATTATCGACATTGTCAAGGCATCCGGTCTGCGCGGTCGCGGTGGCGCGGGATTCCCCACCGGTTTGAAGTGGTCATTCCTCCCGCCCGACGACGGGAAGCCACGCTACCTCGTCGTCAACGCTGACGAATCCGAACCGGGAACCTGCAAGGACATCCCGCTGCTGATGGCCAACCCGCACGTCCTCATCGAGGGGATGGCGATCACCGCTCGTGCCATCCGCTGCGAACACGCCTTCATCTACCTGCGTGGCGAGGTTGCGCACGTCTACCGTCGCCTCCTCGCCGCGGTGCGCGAAGCAGAGGAAGCGGGAATCCTCGGTGAAGGCAAGGGGCCCAACGGGGACTTCACCCTACGCATCACCGCTCACGCTGGCGCTGGCGCCTACATCTGCGGTGAGGAAACCGCGCTGCTCGACTCCCTCGAAGGTCGCCGCGGTCACCCGC
>JAEZVQ010000114.1 GCA_023420745.1 Actinomycetes bacterium | reverse complement strand
GCCGGTCAGGGCACCGTCACCGATGACGGCAACGACGTGGCGGTCACGTCCTCGACGCTGGTTTTCCACCGCCACCCCGTGCGCCCACGACAGTGCCGTCGAAGCGTGGGAATTTTCCACGACATCGTGATCGGATTCGGAACGGGACGGGTAGCCCGAGAGCCCGCCCTCGTGGCGAAGTTGTGAAAAATCAGTGCGACCAGTGAGGAGTTTGTGGACGTAGGTCTGATGTCCGGTGTCGAAAATCAGGGTATCGCGCGGGGAATCGAAGATGCGATGGAGAGCGATAGTCAGTTCGACAACACCGAGATTAGGACCGAGGTGCCCGCCGGTTTTCGACACGGCAGCCACGAGGTAGCGCCGGATTTCGCCGGCGAGCTCGCCAAGATCCGACGACGTCAGCCGACGCAGGTCACGCGGGCTGCGGATGCGGTTGAGCATCGGGGTACGGGGGACGCCATCGAAATCAGACATGTTCACCATTCTAGTGGGGTGTGGGTGTGTGCTGGGCACCCGCAGCAATGCCGCCGCTCACCGCCACCACCGGTGAGACACCACCGCGGCGATCGCGATAGATTGGACTCATCCCGCAACGAATGCTCACCCGCAATGAATGGAGGAACGATCATGGCGGTGCGTCAAGCCTACGGAACCTGGCACTCCCCCGTCACGACCGATGAAATCACCGCGCGTTCCGTGGTGCTCTCACAGGTTCGCATTAGCGGCACCCACACGCTGTGGGTTGAAGGTCGCGCGAACCAGGGTGGGCGAAACGTGTTGCTGCGACGCAACGCACTCGGTGTCACCGAAGAGATCCTGCCGATGATCGAGGGCGTGACACTTCCCGATGTGCGCACCCGCGTCCACGAATACGGCGGTCGTGCTTACGCGGTTGTTAACACCACCATCGTGTTCTCTCACGGTGGCGACAACCGTGTTTTCCTCTACGACACCGCCACCCCCAGCCAGGGGCTGACCGTGCTCACCCAGTTATCTGACAAGCGCTACGGGGATTTTGAAATCGACACGGTGCGTGAACTCGTCTACGCCGTCTGTGAAGATCACAGCGGTGAGGGCGAGGCGGTCAACACCCTCGTCGCAATTCCTCTCGACGGCTCGGGAGCTCGCGACAGCCAGGCGATCACCACGGTATTCTCTGGCACGGACTTCGTGGCGGCACCGACGATGAGCCACGACGGAACAAAACTCGCGTGGTTGACGTGGAATCACCCTGAGATGCCGTGGACGTGTTCGCAGCTCCACGTCGGGGCGCTGGACTTCCACGGCAATGTCACCACCCGCATCACTCTCGTCGACGAGGACGGGGTGTGCGTGTACGAGCCGCGCTGGACACTCAACGACGACCTCATCCACGTTGACGATTCTTCAGGCTGGGCGAATCTCTACCGCACCGAGGGATTCGGATGGGCAGATGACGAAGACCCCCTGGCCTGGACAACCCGCCTGCGCACGCGCCGCCTCCACCCGTCCACCAAGGCTTTTTCACACCCGCACTGGCAGCTCGGTTTGCACTCCTACGACACCCTCGATGAGGATCACCTCGTGTGCTCGTGGAGCGAGGAATCGCACTGGCATATCGGCACCGTCCGCCTCGACAACGGCGAGTTGGAACGCTGGGATATCCCCTTCTGGCCGGTTGGGAATGTCGCTAGCGAGGATGGGCGGGTCATCATGCTCGCCGATTCACCCACTGACGCGCCCTGCATTGTGGAAATCGACGGCGGTGAAGTCACCGTACTGCGAACCTCTACCTACGCTGACCTCGATCCGGCGTTGATTTCTCGTGCCGAGCACCTCACCTGGCCGACGCGAGACGGGGAGGAAGCTCACGGCTTCTTCTACCCTCCCGCAAATCCCGATTATGACGGGCTTGTCGGTGAACGTCCGCCGCTCATCGTCATGGTTCACGGCGGACCGACATCTGCGGCACGCCCCGGCTTGTCGCTGGCGAAACAGTTTTGGACGTCACGCGGTTTCGCTGTTCTCGACGTCAACCACCGTGGTTCCACCGGGTGGGGGCGCGATTTCCGTGAGCGTCTCAACGGTCACTGGGGTGAAATGGACGTCGATGACTGCGCTGATGGTGTGCAGTTCCTCATCGATGCCGGGAAGGTGGATCCTCGTCGGGTCGCCATCCGTGGCGGTTCAGCGGGCGGTTTTACCACGCTTGCCGCGCTGGCGCGCTCGGATGTCTTCACGGCGGGCACCTCGCTGTATGGGATCGGCGACCTGCGTGTCCTCGCTGAACAAACCCATAAGTTTGAAAGCCGCTATCTCGGTCGGCTCCTCGGCAGCGGGGATCCGACGCACCCCGTATTCGAGCAGCGCTCTCCCATTCACCACATCGACAGCATTGACGCCCCGCTCCTGCTTCTCCACGGTGAGGACGACAAGGTCGTTCCACCCGACCAGGCACGCCTGATGGAGCGTGCCTTGCGCGAACGCGGGCGCACCGTCGAGCTCCACCTGTATCCCGGTGAGGGGCACGGGTTCATCAAAGCGGACACCATTCGCGACGCTTTTGATACCGAGCTGTCCTTCTACCGGCGCACGTGGGGAATCGACGGATGAGGGTGACTCACTGAACTTCACTGAGCGGTTCGCACGACACGGGTGAGCCCCGGAGGATTGTCCTCCGG
>JAEZVQ010000061.1 GCA_023420745.1 Actinomycetes bacterium | reverse complement strand
AGGGTTCGATTCCCTGTGGGCCCACCGAACGAATGCGGTTTCACTGACCCTACTCCTGCCGCGAAATAGGTCTACCGATAGAACGGGCTCACTCCGTATCTACTGAACATCCTCGCGTATCACTCAGCCTCCCGATTCCTCTCGCGTTGCGACACGATTGCCACGGCGAGCGACACGCACAAGACTCCGGCAATACTCGCTGGCGCTGGGATTTGGTGAAGGGTAAGTGCTCCAACAACGAGACTGGTCACGGGCAGGAGTGCTGTGAGGATGGCAAATGTTGAGGTATCGAGGCGATGTAAGGCAACTTGATCAAGTGTGTAGGGGATGACGGTCGAGAGGATACCGACGGCGATTACTGCGATGGCGATTGTGGGCGAGGTAGCAATATAGGCGGCATCGTGGACAGCGATCGGCAAGTAGATGACGGATGACGCGGCGCATCCGATGGCGAGCGACGTCGTTCCTGATCGTGTGGTCGCAATGCGTTGTCCAAGAATCATGTAGATTGCCCAGAGCCCGCCCGCCAGTAGCGAATAGGCAATGCCGATAATGGTGGTCGTCGTGGTGTGAATCGCGCTAATCCCGCAAATGAGAACTACTCCGGTGAGGGCAAGTGCGCTGCCTAGCCATGATCGCCAATGACGTCGAGCACAGACTGCGAGTGCAACCGGACCGATGAACTCGAGGGCAACGACGATCCCCATGTCGAGTCGGGCAATTGCTTCGTAGAACGCGATATTCATTCCTGTCATCACGACACCAAATAGTGCGGAGGCCATCCATTCTCGCGCACTCAGGTGTCGTTTCCACGGTTGCCGCCACACGATGAGGACGAGAGCCGCAATCGTGATACGCCACCACGCCATCGTTGCCGGTGTCATCAAAGCAAAAAGACCCACAGCGCACGCCGCTCCGGTGTATTGCGATACTCCGGAGGTGAGAAACAGTATCGGCGCAGGGATCTTGTACGCCACGTCACTCACCGTTCGCATACCCCGCTCCTCGACGTGTTGAGGTGATGTTGAGCAACATGGACATCAGTAACCAGCGCTCGGTGATCGGAAATTGGGAGGTGAAGTACCTCGGTATTGGTCAGCGTAGCGATGGGTGAGCCGAGGGAAAAGTCTCCAGGTGAACCGATCGGTGAGGCATGAACGATGTGGTCGAGGTCGAGGCGTGGTGCGTGGCTGGGGAAAGTAGGGGCATCGGTGACGCTGACACCGCTGGTCGAAGTCCCGGCGCGAAGTGTCATCGTCACGTCCTCGGCTCTCATGTTGAGGTCTCCAACAATGATGCGGTGACGCATCGTCCCCCTCAGGCTCTCCCATAGATAGGTAAGCTGTCGGGCAGCGACCGGCTGGCGAAATGCGAGGTGCGTGGCTGCGATATTCACATCCCGACCACGCAACGTCGCAGCAAGCGCAACTCTGGCGCCTTCGACGGTGAGGGACAAGTATGGCGGTTTTGTGCCGAGTGAGAACCTCGGGCACGGGCGTGGTAATCGAATGACGCGAACCTGTGTCAAAGGCTCCCGCGAGGCGATCAAGAGCCCAAAACCGGGAAGCCGCACCGTGCCCGCCGGCACGAGTGAGCTGCAAAGAAGGGATGGCGGTAAGCGCAGTGCGCGCACTGATCCGACGAACATCGGGGCGAACCATGCCTCGCCGAACCCGTATTCAGCGAGGGTTCGCGCAGCGAGGCGCGCCAAATTCACCCGCCCGGATCTCGCCTGGTGCACGTCGAGTTCTTCGAGAACGACGACATCGGGCTCGCACGTGACAAGCTGACGAATTGCCGCGATGAAAGCGCGTTCACGCGACGATCTTTGATTGTCGGTGCGTCGTGGCGCGGGAACGGGAGAACCTGCGTCGAACCACGTCGAATTTGGTGTTGCATACTGCGCGTTGAATGTTGCAACTCGCAGGTGCGAATCCCGATTACTCACCCGCGAATCCGGAGTGAGTGTCGTTGGAAGAGCCGGTGGCTGAAACATCGGGTGTGAAGGTCAAAGCAACAGAATTCATGCAGTAGCGCTGTCCTGTCGGTGTGTGCGGAGCGTCGTTGAAAATGTGCCCAAGGTGCGAGTCGCATGTTCGGCATCGCACTTCGGTGCGATTCATCCCGTGTGAGTGATCGTCGAGGTAGCGCACAGCGTCTGGCACTGTTTCAAAAAACGACGGCCACCCGCATCCAGAGTCGAATTTGGCGTCAGAACTAAATAACTCGGCACCGCAACCACGACAGTGGTAGCGCCCCACTCGGTTTTCGCCAATCAACGCGCCACTTCCGGGGCGCTCTGTTCCCGCCTCTCGCAACACGTGATACTCCATCGGTGATAGCATCGCCCGCCACTGAGCGTCAGTGCGGATGGGATCAACTGCGGGAGTTTCAGTCATCATTTTTCCCTTCGTGTGTCTTCGGTGAACCATGGTGGCGGTTACGGTCTTCGTGGCGAACCTGACGCTGTGCTTCCTCGTTGCCTTCGAGACGCGCAAGCGCGTCGGCTGCGCTGATTTCCTCTGAAAAAAACGCTCGCAAAACCCGAGTATCTTCTCGCTCGCGCATCGCGGCCGCGTCTGGACCGTCGAACATGTGGCTGCGTTCCTCGGCGTCTTCGCTCCCAGAGTACAGGCGGTCACGTACCGCTGTTGTTTCCGACGGAGAGTTGTCAATGGGTGAGCCGTCAATCGGTGAGCGATGCGTGTGGGGGCGCATGGCTCGAATGGCAGCGATATCAGCCTCGCTGAGTAGCTGAGTCGCAGCGGGAGAAGTGTCAGAAGGATCAGATCCCCCTGCCGGCTCACCGTTTTGTCGGGGCTTGCGGTCGCGCAGACGCTTTCGCCGCACCTTCGATGCCCGTCTCTTGGCCGCGTTAAGCCGCGCTTCCTCCACGCTCGAAGAGTGGGCAACAGCGTTCTCAGCCGTGTCATCCACCCGGTATCCAGACAGTTCGGCCAGTTCGGACGCCAGCCGAACGATTTCTTCCTCGCTACGGTCACGCTCGACTTCTCGCACGCGCTGCTCCTGATAGAGGTGACGTACCTGGGCGTACGGAGCGTTCGTTGTCACCCAATCGATGAGGTGCTCACGCAGGTAGCAGCGCAGATCCCACAGCGAGCCAGCATTTTCAGCTGAGACAACAATCCGCACGAGTTTCCAGTTCTCATCCGAATCGGTGACCTGAACGGTCAAGGTGCGATGATCCCACAGATCAGTCGCCGCGAGGAGGCGATCAACCTCAGCGCGAATTGCCGGCATCGGCGCATTCCAGTCCGTTTTCAGCTCGACGGTGCCGAGCAACTTTGAATGCAGTCGCGTCCAGTTTTCAAAACTGTTCTTCGTGAACTGTGTCGAGGGCACAATGATGCGCCGATCGTCCCACAGTTTCATCACCACGTACGTCAGCGTCACTTCCTCGACGGTTCCCTGCACGCCGTCAACAACGACAATATCGCCCACTCGCAGCGCGTCAGTGAAGGTGATTTGAACGCCGGCAAACATGTTCGACAGTGAGTCTTGCGCGGCAAGACCCGCAACGAGGGAGATAACACCGGCGGACGCGAGAATCGACCCCATAGCAATACGTGCCGACGGGAAAGTGAGGATGGCGGCACAAATCGCGAGTGTCCACACCGACATTTGCACAATTCGGCGCAATACCTGCGCTTGAGTGACGAGGCGGCGCGATGTCGATTTTCCAGACTGAATTCGCGTGACATCCTCGATAGTGTGCGCCGATGCAGCGAGCATCCACGCGACGAGAACGATGAGGACAATGAGGATAGCGTGGCGCAACGCACCAGCCCATTGAGCATCGATGAACGTTTGCGACACCGATGGTTGAACTTCGGGATAGCCAAGGAAAACCCAAATCCCTGTCGTCATTGAAGCCGCGAAGAACGGGTACTTCACACGTCGAAGGAGGTGACGCCCCAAGTCGGATCGGTGAGCGATCACGCGAATAATGAGCCATATGACAATGCCGACGGCGATACCAACCGCTGCTGACACGGCGAGCCCGAGGATGATCTGAATGATGTCGACGGCGCCTTGCACAACGTCTTCCGTAGTATCCGACATATTTCAAGCCTAGGGCGTCGATACGTCCTCATCCAGAGCGACCCGCATGGCGCACGCCGACAACAATGGTGAGCAGCCTCACACTGTCAGTTTTGCTATCGGGAACGTGTGTTGCGTAGACTTGCTCAAGTCGCAGCGTGCGGTTGACGCACGCGAATTGACGCCCCCATCGTCTAGCGGCCTAGGACACCGCCCTTTCACGGCGGCGGCACGGGTTCGAATCCCGTTGGGGGTACGGTCACTCGCTGAGAAATCAACGAGTTGTTACCAAATGGCCCCGTAGCGCAGTTGGTTAGCGCGCCGCCCTGTCACGGCGGAGGTCGCCGGTTCGAGCCCGGTCGGGGTCGCTTTTTATACCCGAATTCCTCGCCTCACAACCGCACGCGCTCCCACAATCACACCACTGTTTCTGCGACGCACTGCCCCGCATTGTCACGCGGATCACACCGCCGTCTTCGTTCGCAATTTGTATTCACCAGACGCTCCTGAGTAGTATTGAGCCCGCACCTTGGCCCCGTAGCGCAGTTGGTTAGCGCGCCGCCCTGTCACGGCGGAGGTCGCCGGTTCGAGCCCGGTCGGGGTCGCCGATCACTGTCACCCACGTGACAATGATCTGCCTCTGTAGCTCAGTTGGTAGAGCGTTCGACTGAAAATCGAAAGGTCACCGGATCGACGCCGGTCGGAGGCACAACACATTTCCCCGGTCACCCGACCGGGGTTTATCTATTGCCACACACCTCGGTTCGCAAAGGAGCGTCATGCCGTCCTCGACACCACTGCCCACCGGTCTCCCCGCACCCCTCGTCGGTCCACGCTCGGGGCGCGCACCACGCCACCAGTGGCGAGGCGTCCACCTCGATTGCGCGCGATCTTTCTTCTCTGTCGAGGTCATTGAGCGTCTCCTCGCCTTCATGGGACGCTACGGTTTCACCCATTTCCACTGGCATCTCACCGACAACTCCGGCTGGCGCCTCGACATTCCCGGTTACCCCGAGCTGGCGCGCACCGGTGGGATGCTCGACCGCTTCCCTTATCGCGACTACACCGCGTCGGCAACACCCGAACTCATCGAACGCACCATCGCCGACGCCGCGACACGGTGGTCACGCGGATTCTACACACGCGACGATGTCGATCGTGTTCTCGCCACCGCTGAACGCCACGGGATCGAGGTCGTCCCCGAAATCGACCTCCCCGGGCACATGTTCGCTGCAACGACGGCGTACCCTCACCTCGGTCGTCCCGCCGGTGTTCCGGATCTGTCGACAACAGCGTGGGGTGGCGACGGGGAGCGCAATGACTTGCTGTGGCCCTCAGATGCGTCGGCGCGATTCGTCCTCGACGTCGTTGATGCCGCGTGCGAGATGTTCCCCGGTCGCCATATCCATCTCGGTGGAGATGAGTGCGACTTCGACCTGTGGTCGGGCGATGCGAGCCTCGTCGAGTGGATGAATGCGCACGGTCTCAACGATGATGGCGCCAATGATTTCCGACGCATCCAGACGTGGTTCATGCGACTGGCCGCGAATCGAGCGCGTTCACACGGCAAAATCGTCGCAGCGTGGGACGAGGTTGCGGGTGTCGACCCCGATGGCGATTACCTCATTCTCGCATGGGATGGCGCCAAGGGAATTGACCGCGTCATGTCAACGACCCTGCCGTTTGTTTACGCCGATCACCGCGAGCTCTACCTCAACTATTCCGACCCTGATGGGGCAGCAGATCAACCCGGCTTCTTGGCACAGATTTCGGTTGACGACATCCTCACGCACCCGTGGGAACCTGTCCACAACCCCCGATGCATCGGCATCCAGACATGCTTGTGGACAGAGTTTGTCCTCGACGAGGCGGATGTATGGCAGATGTATTTCCCGCGACTACTCGCCGTCGCTGAACGAATCTGGGATTTCGACGGTGCCGATCGTGTGGACGCCAGGGAGCGCATCGAACGTGAGTACGCGCTGCTGCGCGATCATGAGCTGATCTAGAGGGAAGCTATCCGCGCACACGACACCAAGCTTTCGCCATCGCCAATCACGGCTCACTGATCGCAACTTGCCAGCCACGGATCACCGATAACGATTCACTGATTGCTGATCGGCATTTGATCGAAGGCGCATACACAAACGACCCCCCGCGTACCCGGAAGAGCTACCCTATCCTTGCTGCCTTCCGGCCCTGGG
>JAEZVQ010000040.1 GCA_023420745.1 Actinomycetes bacterium | reverse complement strand
GTTGATTGCCGCCTATGCTCACGCCACCGTTGTTGTCGAAGCATCGCCACGATCCGGCGCACTGGCGACTGCGCGTCGCGCTCTCGAAATCGGGCGCCCCACCGGCGCGGTTCCTGGCAACGTGATGTCCACCTATTCGGCAGGCTGCCACCACATCATCCGCGACGGCGCCACACTCGTCACTTGCGCCGATGAGGTGATGGAACTCATCACGACCTGGGGGCAATCCGATCAGTATCCACACGTTCGTAACCTGTCCGGTGGTGTCGAGCATGCTGGCGGGGCGACGCAAGCGCACGGATCACTGTCAGGCGAGTGGAACGCCGTGGAGCAGCGAGTATTCGACGCACTGCCTCAGCGGGCACGCTGCCACGTCGACCGTTTGACTCGAGAATCGGGGCTGTCGCGGCGAGAAGTCGATTCCGCGCTAGCGGGGCTAATCCTCGGCGGAGTGGTGAGCAATGAAGGGGAATGGCTGTGGCGCGTAGGGTAGAGGTATGCGCCGCCACACGACTTGTGACACGATCACACAGGAGTGGTGCACCTACCTGCGCTACACGCGAGGGTTTTCTCAACACACCGTTCGTGCCTACGTGCACGACATCAGTGATTACCTCGACTTCGCTATCGGAGAAGGCGCATTTGATGCGTCTGCAGTGACCGCACGATCGCTGCGTGCATGGCTGGGAAAGCACGTGCGAGATGGCGCTTCTCGCACCTCTGTCGCGCGCTACACCGCGTCGATTCGACTGTGGTGTCAATGGCTTCGCCGCACCGGCAGGATCAGTGGTGATCCTGCCGCCACACTCCACGCGGCACGCGCCGACTCCACCCTCCCGCAAACATTGACGCGAGAAGCAATCGACGCCCTCCTTGCCGATCTTGCCACCCGTGCCGCCGGCGGCGACGCAATGGCGATTCGCGATCGTGCGATCGCGGAGCTGCTGTACTCCTGCGGTTTACGCATTAGCGAACTCGCCACCCTCAACGTCACCGATATTGACCACAGCACTCGAAGCATCACTGTTCACGGTAAGGGTGGGAAGGATCGCGTCGTTCCCTACGGCACGCCCGCGCAGCGTGCCCTCGACGAGTGGTTGTCCACCCGTGCTGACATTGCGGCTCAACCGGGGGAGCGAGCGCTCTTCCTCGGTGTCAAAGGTCGGCGTATTGACGTGCGAGTCGTGCGCGACCGCATCGAACGAGCCTGCGTGGCGGCGCACGTCCCGGTCGTGTCTCCCCACGCTATCCGCCACACTGCGGCAACACACATGGTGGAAGGTGGGGCGGATTTGCGAGCCGTCCAGGATTTCCTCGGTCACTCATCCCTCGCCACCACCCAGCGCTACACCCACGTCGATGCGACCAGGCTGAGCCGCATTGTGCGACAAGCCCACCCGCGTGCCGCGCGCACCGACTAGGAAAGTGCCGGATCACTCCACGGACGCAGCGTCGCCGCAGGCATCATCAGCGACAAAGGATTGAGATAGTCGCCTTCACGAGTCTTCACACCCCAGTGAAGACAGTCAGCCTCGTGTCCCGGCAGCAGCGTTCCAACCGGGGTACCAGCCGCCACCCGGTCGCCACGAGAAACACTGGGAGACACCGGTTCAAATGTCGTGCGCAAACCATCCGCGTGTTCAATCGATACGACGAAACGCCCGGCGAGCTCACCGGCATAGATCACGGTTCCCGCTCGCGGAGCATGAATCGTCGCGCCGACACCGGGACAAATGTCGACACCGCGATGACCGCGACACCACCGGCACTGCGGGGGTTCGAAACCCCGCGACACGACGATCGGCGGGTCAACGGGGAGAACCCAGTGGGGCGAACGTTGGGCATAGGAGGCTGGTGTGTTCGTACATGTCAGCCAACAGCTCAGCGCAATGACCACAGCTACTGCGAGCCCACGACACTGTCGTGTGCGAGGAATACTGAGTACTGCGGATCCGAAGACTGAGAAGTGCAGGCGTGGATCGCTTGGTAAAGGAGCTCGATGGTGACACGTCATCGGCTCACCGTACGGGGATCGCGTGTGCGGTGGGAGAGTTGAGTCCATCGACTTGTGGATAGCGTTGTTACCCCCGGTTATGTGGGGACGGGATGCGCGCGCACAGTGGGGGAGAGTTCACACGGGAGCCTATTTTCTCGCCTACAGCAATCAGGTAGAATCAACGCGGCATCGCTCTCGCCACCCGGCGACGGCGGTGACTATCGCGCGCCGATTCCAGGCACCGTACTCGTGCCCGGCCATGATCGCGTCGGTTCCGACAGGGAGCGGTCGTGTGCGGCGCTAGGGCTCAGATGAGCACCCGTCACGCTATGTGAAGGGAATGAAACTGACACCGAGTCGACCTCGTCGACTCCCAACCGGCGCGAACGCGCTGAAAGGATCACGCACCATGGCCGTCGTTACCATGCGTCAGCTCCTCGAATCCGGTGTCCACTTCGGGCACCAGACCCGCCGTTGGAACCCGAAGATGAAGCGCTTCATCCTCACCGAGCGCAACGGCATCTACATCATCGATCTCCAGCAGACCATCGCTGACATCGACATCGCCTACGACTTCATCAAGGAAACCGATGCCCACGGTGGCAACGTCCTCTTCGTCGGCACGAAGAAGCAGGCACAAGAAGCGATTGAAGAACAGGCTGAGCGCGTCGGCATGCCCTACGTGAACCACCGTTGGCTCGGCGGCATGCTCACCAACTTCCAGACCGTGTCCAAGCGTTTGCAGCGCATGAAGGAACTCGAGCAGATCGACTTCGACGACGTCGCCTCCTCCGGTCACACCAAGAAGGAACTGCTGATGATGCGTCGCGAGAAGGAAAAGCTCGAGCGTTCGCTCGGCGGCATCCGCGACATGCGTCAGGTTCCCTCGCTGCTGTGGGTTGTCGACACCAAGAAGGAACATCTCGCGATTGCGGAAGCACAGAAGCTCAATATCCCGGTCATCGCTGTTCTCGACACCAACTGCGATCCCGACGAGGTCGAATACGGCATCCCCGGTAACGACGACGCGATCCGTTCCGTCGGTCTGCTGACCCGCGTGATTGCGGACGCTTGTGCTGCCGGTCTCCTCGCCCGTTCCGAGCGTCGTCGTCGCACTGACGAGGGCGCTGCCGAGGCTGAGCCGATGGCGGAATGGGAGCGCGAGCTGCTCGAAAACTCCGAAACCGACGCCACCGCTGAGGCTGAAGGCGAAACCGCTGCAGCCGAGGCTGAGACCACCGAGACCACCGAAGCTCCCGCCGAGCAGGCGTGAGCATCACCCGCCACTGACCAACGGGAAGAGAGAACACCATGGCGAACTACACTGCAGCTGACGTCAAGGCGCTGCGCGAGCAGACCGGCGCCGGGATGATGGATGTCAAGAAGGCGCTCGACGAAGCCGACGGTGACAAGGACAAGGCGCTGGAAATCATCCGCCTGTCCGGTTTGAAGTCGCTGTCCAAGCGCGAAGGTCGCACCGCCTCCGCCGGTCTCATTGCCGGTACTGTCGTCGACGGTACCGTCGGCGTGATGATCGAGGTCAACTCCGAAACCGACTTCGTGGCTAAGACCGACAAGTTCATCGGTTTTGCTCAGGATGTCCTCGACGCCGCCGTGGCGTCGAAGGCGACCGACATTGACGCGCTCCTCGCCGCCTCCACCTCGGAAGGTACCGTCGAGGAACTCGTCCAGTCGATGGGCGCTGTCATTGGCGAAAAGATTGTCGTGCGTCGCGTCGTGCGTGTCGAGGGCGAAAACGTCGACCTCTACCTGCACCAGACCTCCGCTGACCTTCCGCCGCAGGTCGGCGTCCTGGTGGCGTCCGACGCCGCTGGTGCCGGTGTGGCACGCGACGTGGCGATGCACGTCGCCGCTTTCCAGCCCGACTACCTCGATCGCGACTCCGTTCCCGCGGACGTGCTCGACAAGGAGCGCGACACCCTGACGAAGCTCACTCTGTCCGAAGGCAAGCCGGAGAACATTGTGGGCAAGATCGTCGAAGGTCGCCTCAACGCGTTCTACAAGGAAAACTGCCTGGTCGACCAGGATTTCGCCCGCGACCCGTCGAAGACGGTGGGTGCCGTCCTCAAGGAAGCCGGTGCGAGTGTCACCGACTTCGTGCGCTACCAGGTTGGCGCCTGACCTCGGTACTCGCCTGCGAGTACACGACACATCACTGATCGAGTGACGTGACCAGTGTCCCGGACTGCTATCAGTCCGGGACACAGGTGTCTTCGGCTCCATTTCCTGGGCGCTCACGCGGTAGAGTAGGGGAGGTCGTCGCCGGTGAGATCCGCCGCAGCGACCCAGGTGAGTGTGCTGACGCTGGGAAGAAGGAGAATCCGATGACGTGTACCACCGAGCGCCGCCGTGTCCTGCTCAAACTCTCCGGCGAAGTCTTCGGCGGAGGGAAGATCGGGCTCGACCCCACCGTGGTGTCAAATGTTGCCGCTCAGATCGCGCATGCCGTATCCGAAGGCGTGGAGGTCGCGATTGTTGTCGGCGGGGGCAACTTCTTCCGAGGAGCGGAGCTGTCGCAACACGGTCTTGACCGTTCCCGCGCCGACTACATGGGCATGCTCGGTACCGTGATGAACGCTCTCGCCCTCCAAGATTTCCTCGAACAAGCCGGTGTCACCACTCGTGTTCAGTCGGCGATCTCAATGCAGCAGGTTGCTGAGCCCTACATTCCGCTGCGCGCGATTCGCCAC
>JAEZVQ010000006.1 GCA_023420745.1 Actinomycetes bacterium | reverse complement strand
TCAACTCCGAGGGCGGGCAGGCCCTCTACGACGTGTCGAAGCCCCTGTTTGCCTACAAGGAAACCGATCCGACCCTCAATCGCTTTGCCGTGGTACTCGACGGTAACGTTATTTCCGCACCGACAATGCAGGCGGAAATTCCCAACGGTCGCGCCCAGATTTCCGGTAACTTTACCGCGCAGAGCGCGCGAAGCTTGGCGAACCAGCTTCAGTTTGGTTCGCTACCGCTGAACTTCACGGTGGAATCGGAACAGCACATTTCAGCCACACTTGGCTCCGACCACCTCGAAAAAGGTCTGTGGGCCGGTCTCATTGGTTTGATTTTGGTGGTCATCTATCTGCTGTGGCAGTACCGAGGGCTCGCGATTGTTGCCGTTGGGTCACTGATCACTGCGTCGGTGCTGGTCTACCTGTCGATTGCCTTGCTGTCGTGGACGATGGGCTACAGGTTGTCCCTCGCCGGTGTGGCAGGTCTGATTATCGCCATCGGCGTGACTACCGACTCGTTCATTGTCTACTTCGAACGTATCCGTGACGAGGTACGTTCCGGCTACAGTCTTGAAGGCGCGGTGCGTGAGGGGTGGCGTCGAGCCGCTCGTACGATTATCGTCTCCGATATCGTCAACCTCCTCGCGGCTGTCGTGCTGTACTTCCTCGCCGTCGGTGGCGTCCAAGGTTTCGCGTTTACGCTCGGTCTCACCACCGTTGTCGACCTCGTTGTCATCCTCATGTTCACTCACCCGATGATGGAACTGCTCATTCGCACGCGCTTCTTCGGTAGTGGACACCGGTTGTCCGGGCTCGATCCTGAGCATCTCGGTGCTCAGTCGCGGGCCATCTACGCTGGACGCGGTCGAGTGATTCGCCCAGTGAAGGCGGGAACTACTGCCACTGCGACGGCTCCCGCGGGCACTACCCGCAAGACTGTGGCGCAGATGCGTCGTGAAGAACGCGAACGTCAAGCATCGGTTGAGCATGCGACAAATTCAGCATCTGAAACCACCGAGCCCGTCACTACCGTTGAAGGGGATGATGTGGTGACAGACGCAGCAGGCGATGACACCGAAGGTGGTGATTTGCGATGATGAGTTTTGCGCAGTGGGGTAATGCCCTGTACTCGGGGAAAAAGTCATATCCACTCATCGAACGCCGCGCCTGGTGGCTCTCAATCGGTGTCGGGTTGATTCTCATTTCGATCGTCCTCATCGGTGTACGAGGGCTCAACCCCTCAATCGACTTCGAGGGCGGATCGCAGTTCTCGATGACCAACGTCACCACCACCGAACAGCAGCCGGCATATGACGTGTTCGCCAAGCATGACATCACCTCCGGGGTGCGTGTCAGTGCGCTGGGAACCTCCGGTCTTCGCGTCCAAACCGAGCAGGTTGATCCTTCGCTCACTCGAGAGATCGCCGAGGAACTCGGTGAAGCGTACGGAGTGACAGCCGAGGATGTTGATGCGACGAATATTGGTCCATCATGGGGCGGGGAAGTGACCCGCAAGGCGATGATTTCACTGGTCACCTTCCTCATCCTCGTCGGCGCATTGATGGCGGTGTATTTCCGATCGTGGACGATGTCGGTGACGGCGCTGTTTGCGCTCTTCCACGACATTTTCCTCACCGCCGGGTTCTTCGCTCTCACCCAGGTCGAAGTGTCGCCGGCCACCGTGATCGGCTTCCTCACCATCCTCGCCTACTCTCTTTACGACACTGTCGTGGTCTTCGACCGGGTACGTGAACTGACCACCTCTGTCACCGCGCAGACGCGCTACACATTTGCTGAGCTCGTCAACCTTGCGGTCAACCAGACGCTGGTGCGTTCAATCAACACGTCCGTGGTGGCGCTGCTACCCGTTGGCGCGATTCTTTTCCTCGGATCGTTGCTGCTCGGGGCCGGCACCCTCACCGACATTTCACTGGCCCTTTTCGTTGGCATTCTTGTCGGCACGATGTCATCGATCTTCATTGCTTCGGCGGCGCTCGTCTTCATTGAGCAACGGCGAGGACGGGTCAAGGCGCACACGGCACGCGTGATGACGTTACGTGCCGGTAAATCGATTCCCAACGAAGATGGTGATGAGGAAGTAGCATCGAATTTAGCGTCGACGCCGATGACGGCACGAGCCGTGACTCCCGGCTACCATCGCGGTCAGTCCTACCAGCCGCACCGCAAGAACAGGAAGAATAAGCGATGAGCGCACAACTCGACGAGCGGATCAGCCAGCTGGTTGCCGCCAATTTGCGAGAAATCCCGGACTTCCCCGAGCCCGGTGTCCTCTTTCGCGACATTACGCCGCTGCTCGCGAACGGTCCCGCATTTGCGGAGCTGATCGATCACCTCGCCAGCCACTACCGCGGCAAGGTCGATGCGATTGCCGGTTTGGAATCGCGCGGCTTCATCCTCGCCGCACCACTCGCCACCGCGCTCGGCGTGGGGATGATTACCGTGCGCAAAGCGGGGAAGCTCCCCGGACCGCTGATTGGCGTCGACTACGCCTTGGAATACGGGCAGGCGCGGATGGAACTGCGACCGGACTCCGTTGACAAGGGCTCGCGTGTCCTGATTATCGACGACGTCCTCGCTACCGGTGGGACAGCGGCTGCGGCAGCTGAGCTCATCCACCGGTGCGGTGCCGAGGTCACTGCGGTGGCGGTGCTCCTTGAACTAGCCGACCTCCGCGGT
>JAEZVQ010000122.1 GCA_023420745.1 Actinomycetes bacterium | reverse complement strand
ACTCCTTCCCGTACACGTGTTTTGCCCAAAATGTCGGTCTGGTGCGGTTGACGCGCGTCAAGTCGCGGTGGGTGGTTGCCGCAGCTGGCGTGCTGATGATCGTCATCGGGGTGATTCCCAAAGCCGGGGCGGTTGTTGCCTCGATTCCCGGTCCTGTTCTCGGCGGCGCTTCCCTTGCGCTATTTGCCAATGTTGCCCTGGTTGGTATTCAGATGCTGTCGAAAGTTGACCTCCACGACACCCGGAATGCGGTGATTGTGACGACCTCGCTGGGGCTGGCGATGCTGGTGTCGTTCAAACCGGGGATTGCCGCGGTGTTCCCGTCCTGGGCGCAGATTTTCTTCGCCTCCGGCGTGACCCTCGGATCTGTCACCGCGATCGTGTTGAACTTCGTGTTCTTCCACATCGGTCGCCAATCCGGTCGCGACGTTACGACCTCAGCCACTGGGCATGCCCTCAGTCTCGACGACGTCAACGCGATGGATCGCGACAGTTTCATCGCTACCTTCACACCGCTGTTCAATCACGAACGCTGGCCGCTTGAACGCGCGTGGGAGGCACGCCCGTTCGATACCGTCACGGCGCTGCGTGTCTCCATCCAGGAAGCTGTCCTCACCGCCGATCCCGACGAGCAGATGCGCCTGATTTGCGACTATCCCGACATGGCGACGCTGCTGCTCGACGACACTGACGAGGTGCGAGGCGTATCGCGCGACGGCGGTTCCCTCGCACTCGACCACATCGATGACGTGGAAGCGACTCAGATTCGCGAACTGTGCGAGCGCTACCGCGAGAGGTTTGCGTTCCCGTTCGTTGCCTGTCTCGGGCGGATGGATTCGCGCCAGCAGATCATTAGCGACGGTGTGCGACGTCTCGAAAACTCGGATCGCCAGGAGCGTCTCGTGGCACTTGCCGAGGTGGTCGAGATTGCCAACGACCGTTTTGCCATCATGCTCGCTGACGCGAACCCGGTGGTCTCGGCATGGGCTCGTAAGTTTGAGGAGCTCAACTGAGCAATTCACGCGGTGACACGCGTGGCGAGCACCATCACCTCGGCGTGTGATGTCCACGGGAACATGTCGAAGACGCGGGCGCGGCGCACGCGATAACTCGGTAACCGGTTGAGGTCAGCGGCGAGCGATACCGGGTTGCAGCTGGAGTAGATCAGTGCGCGTGGGTGGGTGCGCTCGACCCACTCTGTCAGCGAGGTGATGCCCCGGCGCGGCGGGTTGACGATGAGGAGGTCGAGGTCGCCGCCGATGCTTTCAACAGTTTCGTCCGCCAGGGCGATGGCGTCGCCGGCACGGAAAGACATGTCGGCTTGGTGCGGCGTCGAGATGCTGCGGTGCGCGCGCTGTGCTGCGGCAATTGCCGGGCGTGACACCTCGACCCCCGACACCGTGGCGCAGTGTTCGCTGACTGCGAGAGCAAATCCTCCCACACCGCAAAACAGGTCAATGGCTGTAGTGGGGTGGAGTGCGGCGCACCAGCGTTTCGCCTGGGTGTAGAGTGCGCGTGCGACGTCGGTGTTCGTTTGGAAAAACGCGCCGGGTGGGAGCCATAGGTTGATGGTGGTGTCGTCGAGTGCGAGCGGCATGGCGAGCATGTCGCCGACGAGGGTGACGTCACGATCGCCTTCAATAATCGCCGTCGGTTCGGGTTGAATATTGACGCTGATGACGTCAATCGGGTGTGGCGCGCCGGTGATGAGAGCATCCACATGGTGGCGGATGGTGTCGATGACGACTTCCGACCGGACCACGACACGCACCATGAACCTGCGCTGTGGGGATTCGGTGATGAGGACGTATTTAGTCTCTCCCTCGCGTGTGCCAATGTCGTAGGGCGTGATCCGCATATGGTTGAGCCACTGTGCGGTGTGAGCGATGACCTGGCGCATCGCCTCGTCATACAGCGGACAGTGGCTCAGGTCGACACCTTGCCACACCTCATGTCTGACAGGTGTGCGTGTCGCTTCGGATCGCGTGGCGTGGCGCCGATGGATCCCCAGTGTCACAGCGCCGGCACGCCCACCGATTGCAAGTTTTGCTTTATTCCGAAAACCCCACTGTCGCGATGCTTGCGGTGGAAGCCACGCGGATTCATCGATGCGGGGAAGTGCGCTGCGGGTCGCTTCACTCACGCGGGTGAGGTGGTGTCGATAGTCGGGGATGGCGAGGTCACATGAACGACATTCGCCTCGCGTCCAATAGTCGCACCTCGAGTCGTCAGCGAAACTCACGAGCTTTGACCTCTCTCACCGATTGAACTCCCGGTCTCGCGTGAGCTACCGGCTTTGCGGTCGCGGCAGCGAGTGTCAGCCAGTCGGTAGGTGTGGTCGAGCTGGTCGAGGAGGTCACCGCCCGTTGGCAGTTCCTCGCTGCGCGCGAGGGCAAGGTGGCGCCGTCGGGTCATTTCGTCAGGATGGTCGATGAGCTGACGAATAGCTCGCGCGAGCGCCGCCGGGTCGGTATCGGTCAGTAGTGCGGCGTCGCCCACAACTTCGGCGGTTCCTCCGACATTTGTCGCGACAACAGCGCACGCGGCTCGTAGAGCCTCCTGAACGGCGACCGGTTGCCCTTCGGAGCGTGATGTTTGGATGTAGAGATCCGCTGCGGCAAGTTGTGCCTCCACGTCTGTGCAATAGCCGGCGAGTGTGACAGTCAGGTGGTGAAGATTGATGTGGTGCTCGGTCTCGTCTCGCAGCGGTCCGTCCCCGAGGACATTCCAGGCAACATCGACGCCCTCGTCGCGAAGGATGGCCGCGGTGTCGAGGATGAGGTCGATGCCCTTTTGTGGTGCCAAGCGTGCCACAGTGACCAGCGATACGGGGGTGTGTGTCGGTCGATCAGGATCGCCGTGATCGCGATCTTCCCACCCGGGAACGGGGATAAGTGCACGCTCCACTCGCCGAGCACCTGCGGCTTTCGCCCGGTCGCACAGTGCGGTCGAAACGCCGAGCACAACAGTCGAACCTCGCGCCGAGACCGCCTCCATGATCCGAGCCACCCTCCCGGGATGGTCTCCCCCAGCGACCGAATGCCAGGTAGTGACGTGCGGAATCCCGAGCAGCGCGAGTGCTGCAGAGGCACGCACCCCGTGCGCGTGGACAACATCGGCGCGGTGAGCCAGCGCAATCAGCCGGCGAATATCGCGTATTCCACGGATTGCAGGCGCCGCGACCTCGACGGGAATATGGCGCCATCGCTCACCTTGCCCACGGCTGAGGTTCGCTGTGTCTCCAACGCTCGCGCGGCCGGGCATATGGGGCTCACGGGATGATTGAGCGGTGAGCGATGCTGGTGCCGCGAGGATGACATCGTGGCCTGCTTCTGCGAGGATCGAGCACACGTGGCGCGTATGTGCGGCCATCCCGCCGGTGGCGTGCGCGACAACTTGAAGAATCCGCATCGCTTCCTCTCCCGAGTGCCCCTTGATGATTGTGCTACCTGCAGCGAACCGACGATCGCCACCTGCCTATTATGGCAACTGCTTTTTCGCTTTCACGACAGTGAGGAAGATTGAACCTATGAATTCCGGCGGGAGCGCGGACGACGCCAGGGGCGAACCGGAATCACGCGCGGTCGTTTGGATCGCAACAGTGCCACCACCCCATCGACGCCGAGCAGCGCGACCGCACTCCACATTCCCGCGTAGGTGAGCCACTGCTGTCCGGTGATTCGCTCCCCAATGATCAGCGCTACCACGGTGACGAGAACCGGCTCCAAATAGGACAGCAAACCAAAAATCGAATATGGAAGCATTCTTACAGCAAGAACATAAGTGACCGTCCCCACCACGGAGATCACACCAAGCACCACGATCATCACGCACGCTTGTGGATGCTCGGGCAACATCGGTGTCACCGGTGACCACGCGATGGTGGCGAATGCGACGGGGACAGCGAGAATCATCTCCCACGTCATTGCCGCGATCCCCTCCGTTCCGCATGCTCGACGAACCATGAAATACATCGGGTATCCGATGGCGATGACCGCGGTCACCCACGACATCGAGCCTGTCCGCCATACTTCCCACAGCACCGCCAATGTTGCGAGGATTGCTGCAAGGCGAGCGAGAGGCGAGAGATGCTCGCGGAAGATCACAGCACCGATTGCCACCATCACCAGGGGCATGAGGAAATAGCCGAGGGTGACGTCGAGCGTATGCCCGTTTTGTGGAGCCCAGCCAAATAGCCACATTTGAACCCCGAGCATTGGCGCACAGAACACGTACGACCACACGCGCCGAGGGTGGGTGAGGCACTGCCGTAGTTCACCGGTGAAGCTCCCCCATCGCCGCGATAAGGCAAATAGTGCGAGCACGCCGGGCACCGTCATCACGATGCGCCACGACCACACATCCACCCCGGATAGCGGTGCAACATAGGCTGCGCAGAGGGAAAATAGGGCGAACGCCACTGACGACACAACCGAGACAGCGACACCGCGGGAGTTCATGGGCATACCTGGGATTCGTGGAGCGGGGGGTACGACGGGCGCGGATACACAACAACCCCGATGCCACTCACGTGATCCTCGCGGAAACCACATGACGATCGGGGTGTGCGAGTCGGGCTGACAGGATTTGAACCTGCGACCCCTTGACCCCCAGTCAAGTGCGCTACCAAGCTGCGCCACAGCCCGAAGTCGACCGCCGCGACGATGTGCCGCGTGCGAACAACGCAGTTCACTATAGCGCACGTGCGACCGCGATGCGAATCCCACGCCCAACACGCTGATCCGCTATTGCCAGCACGCCAACCAGCGTGTGGAGCGGATCTCTAGCGGCGGCGCTTCTCACGCACGCGCACGCTAATTTGAATCGGCGTCCCCTCGAACCCGAACTCTTCACGCAGACGTCGCTCGATGAAACGCCGATACCCGGCATCGAGGAACCCGGTAGTGAAGATGACGAACCGCGGCGGGCAGGCTTGAGCTTGCGTGGCAAAGAGGATACGCGGCTGTTTCCCTCCACGAACCGGATGCGGGTGGGCGGCAACGAGCTGCCCGAGGAAGGCGTTGAGTCGCCCCGTCGAAACACGCGTCTCCCAGCCGTCGAGTGCGGTGTCAAGGGCTCGTGCGATCCGGTTCGTATGCCAGCCGGTGCGTGCCGCAATATTGATCCGCGGCGCCCACGCGACGTGCGCGAGATCCTTTTCCTGCTCGTAGCGCAAATCCGCCTGACGATCCTCGTCCACGAGATCCCACTTGTTGTTGACGAGGACGAGCGCGCGCCCCGCCTCGATCACCTGTTGGATAATCCGCACGTCCTGTTCGGAGATCGTCTGCGATGCGTCGAGGAGGACGAGTGCCACCTCGGCTTTTTCCAGGGCGGCTTGCGTACGGATTGACGCGTAGTAGTCAGCTCCCGACGTGCGATGCATCTTGCGACGCACCCCCGCGGTGTCGACGAACCACCACTGCCGCCCATCAAACTCGACCAGCTCATCGACGGGGTCGCGTGTCGTCCCAGCCTCGTCATTGACCACGACACGCTCGTGCCCGGCCATCGAGTTGAGCAGCGAGGACTTGCCGACATTGGGCCGGCCGATCAGTGCAACCCGGCGTGGACCATCATCGGGCAGTGCGGTGGCAACCGCCGACTGTTCAGGTAAAACCGCCATCACCGCGTCAAGGAGATCACCGGAACCACGCCCGTGGAGTGCCGACACCGGGTGGGGCTCACCTAACCCGAGATTCCACAGCGCGGCTGCGTCGGCTTCGAGCGTGTCAGAATCGACCTTATTCGCCGCCACCACGACAGGTTTCTTTGCCCGGCGCAGCACCGATACCAGCCGCTCATCTGTGGCTGTGGCGCCAACCGTGGCATCGACAACGAACAGCACCGCATCAGCGAGGCTAATCGCCAACTCGGCTTGTTCAGCGACCGAACGATCCAGTCCCTTGACGTCAACTTCCCAGCCACCGGTATCGACGACGGTAAAACGCCGACCGCTCCACTCGGCAACATAGGACACGCGGTCGCGCGTCACCCCCGGCGTGTCCTGCACCACGGCGGCACGACGCTGCAGGAACCGGTTGACGAGCGTTGACTTCCCAACATTGGGTCGTCCGATAATCGCGAGCACCGGCAGCCCCGCACGCTCATCGACATCCTCATCGACGCTGCTGTGCCCCTCGAGCAGTGCGAGATCCTCATCGGTGAGCTCGTATTCATCGAGTGAAGCTTTGAGCGCGAGGGCACGTGCCTCGTCGTCCTCGTCACCGCGATCAATAGACTCGGCATGATCACGCGCGGCGAGTACAGTGGCAATGAGCGTGAGCACGGCGTCGAGCGTCTCCTCAACACTCATTGCCGAAGAATCGAGGCTGACCACCCCATCGGCCGCACTGGTGAAATTCACCACCGTGGAGTCTCGACGGTCACGATCAACGACCTCGCTGCGGGTGGCGGCGAGCAGCTCCTCATCGACAGCACCACCGTGAAGCTGCGCGGTACGGCGCGCCAGGCGAGCATCCTCCGACGCGGTGAGGAGAACGCGCACATCGGCGTCAGCGGCAACCACGGTGGTAATGTCGCGCCCCTCGGTGACGATACCGCGACCGGCGCGAGTCGCCGACTCGATGATGGCACGCTGCTGGCGCACGAGGGACTCACGCACCGCGAGGTTCGTGGCCGCGTGGGACACGACCTGAGAAATGCGCGACTCGCGAACGGCGGCGGAAACATCCACTCCTCCGACGAGGACGCGGAAATCCTCAGGGGAGGTATCGAGGACGAGGGGGAAGGAGTCCGCAGCACCGGCCACGGCATCGTGGTCAGTCAACGGGAGGTCACGGTCGAGGCAGTACCACGTCAGCGCGCGATACATCGCACCGGTGTCGAGATAGTCGAGGTCGAGCGTAGTGGCAACAAGCCGGGCAATCGTCGATTTTCCCGAACCGGACGGGCCGTCGATCGCCACGCTCAACCCACCGTGGGCGATGAGCTGCTTCATCTGTCCCACACTCAGTCCCGCGTAGCTGCGCTCCCCTGCCGAAGCTGTCACGGTCGTTCTCCCCTCACTTGTTGTCGTCATCACTGTCGTTATTGTCTTGAGATTTCGCTGGTTTTGAGCCCGGTGTGTCGGCTCAGGAGGTGACAAGGCGCCACCCGCGTGCCGCGAGTTCTCGACACGCCAACGTCACGCAGGCGGGATCCACCATCACTCGTGCCG
>JAEZVQ010000121.1 GCA_023420745.1 Actinomycetes bacterium | reverse complement strand
CGTGGTCGTCGACGAGTACGGCGGGACTTCAGGCATCGTGAGCCTCGAAGACGTCGTTGAAGAAATCGTTGGCGAGGTCGCGGACGAACATGACTCTCGCCGTCACGGGATCAGACATATGAAGGACGGACGGTGGTGCGTTCCCGGCACGCTTCGTCCTGACGAGCTGCTGGAACATACCGGGATTCGTGTCAACGATGAAGGGCCGTTTGAAACGTTAGGCGGTCTGGTGATGGACAACCTTGGTCGTATTCCCGTGCGCGGCGACGTTGTCGACCTCGACGGTGTCACCATCGAGGTTTCCCACATGGATGGCCGGCGTGTCGACCACGTCACTGTCAGCGCTGCGCCTCAGTCGAGTGAGAGCGGAGCACAGTCATGACGCCTACCGTGGGAATCACCATTACCGTGCTGCTTCTCGCCCTCAATGCTTTCTTCGTCGCCGGAGAATTTGCGGTGACCTCTTCGCGGCGCTCGCGGATTGAGCCCCTTGCGGAACAGGGGGTGCGCGGCTCGCGTGACGCCTTGTGGGCGATTCAACACGTGTCACTCCTGCTCGCTGTGTGTCAGCTTGGCATCACGGTTGCCTCGACATCGCTGGGCGCGGTGGCGGAGCCCGTCATTGCTCACCTTATTGAGGCTCCGATGGTGGCACTGGGCTTGCCGGCAGCGTCTGCGCATGTTGTGGGTTTCGTACTGGCGCTGCTCATCGTGCTGTATCTCCACGTCGTCTTCGGTGAGATGGTGCCAAAAAACCTTTCGGTGTCGATGCCGGATCGCGCGATTCTCATTCTTGCGCCTCCGCTTGTCTTTGTCGGCAAAACGGTATCGTTCATTGTTGTCGCCATGGATCACGTGGCGAACTGGTTCGTGCGCCGATGCGGGTTGGAACCGAAATCTGAGGTGGCTGCGACTTTCACGGTCGAAGAAGTTGCTTCAATTGTTGAGTTGTCTCAAGCAGAAGGGACAATTCATGACGATCTCGGATTGCTCACCGGGTCATTGGAGTTTTCTGAAGCCTCGGTGAGGGATGTGATGGTGGCACGCGATCAGCTCGTCACCGTCGCCGACACGGTAACCCCCGAGACAGTCGAATATGAAGTGGCTCGCACCGGCTATTCACGCTTTCCCGTGGTGGGTGATGACGGTGAACTTCGTGGCTATCTCCACATTAAAGATGTGCTTGATGCGCGAGGTGAGCGACGACTTGAGCCGGTCGAACACTGGCGAATTCGTGACCTTCCACAGGTTGACGCCGATGACGAAGTCGAGGAAGCGCTACGGGAAATGCAGCGTTCGCGTACGCATCTTGCCGAGGTCGTTGACGGTGGGAAAGTGACCGGTGTTCTCTTCTTTGAAGACGTCTTAGAGGAACTGATCGGCGAGGTGCGTGACGCTCTCCAGCGCAATGACGTGACGATGTCCACAGGTGAGAGCGAATCGTAGAAATCTTGACGGTGGGCGCGCTACCGTAGAGGGTAACGAATGGGGCACGATCACCGAGCGCCACTGAAGGCGACGCGTCGTGATCCCGTACAGGATGAGTACGACGATCAAGGAGCACAGTCGACTGTGAGCGAACGTGAGGAACTCCACCACGCGACACCGTCATTCCCGTCGCGTCGCGATATCCACGCTCGCTCCGCACGGCGTAGTTCCGCTCGACTGAGTGCCAATCGTGCAGTGAGCGGTGCAGCGGATCGTTCAGCGCAGCCGAGGGGCACGCGTCGCCGGGGCGCTGATATTGCAAAAACTGTTCTCGTTACCGCCTTGTTTGCCACTACCGTGGTGTTGCCAACGACCGGGTTTGTCGGTCCTCAGCTGTCGATTACCATGCCTGCGAAGACGCTTGCCATGACGACCTCGGAACAATCGTGGGCGGGCTCACATGAACTCGACGTGCGCCATGCTGACGATCTCGCGGCAGTGCCAGCCGCTGCATCGCGGGCGCGGGCACGCACACCGCTCCAGATGCCGAGTTGTGTGGCAAAGAACGGTTCCGGAGTGTCGGCTTCCGGGCGTGCGGTGGAGCAGCTCGCTACGGTTGTCTGGCCGTTGAAGAACGGGACTTTCACCTATGTCTCTCCCTTCGGTGTGCGGTTCCACCCGATTTTTGGTCGGATGATTACCCACGAGGGGATTGACCTTGCCGGTTCCATCGGTACCCCGATCTACGCGGCCGCGGACGGTGAAGTCGTCGATTCACGTCCCGAGGTCGGTGTCGGCTACTGGCTGCGCATCAAACATACGAAGCCCGACGGGGAGATCTACTACACCGCTTATGCACACATGTACGCCTCCGACGTGCTGGTCTCGGTTGGTGACGTCGTCAAAGCCGGCGACCAGGTGGCCTCGATTGGCAACACGGGGAACTCGACCGGACCGCACCTGCACTTTGAAGTCCACGACGCCTCCGACACCCCGATTGATCCGTGGCAGTGGCTTCAGGACGTGGATGCGAAGGATCCAGGCTCCTCAGCCTGCGACTGACGAGCGTATCTGACCTCTCAACGGATGAGGAGCGCAATGATGCCACCATCGACGTCGATCTACCCGCGACCAACGTGCACCCCGATCGTCATCGCCCACCGTGCTGGCGCACTCCTCGCTGCCGAAAACTCGCGGGAAGCGTTCGACCGCTGCGCAGAACTGGGCTTCACCCACGTGGAAACCGATGCGCATGTCAGTGCCGATGGGCAGGTCGTGCTCATTCACGATCCTGTTCTTGACCGTGTTGCTGAGGCAAAGGGAGTGGTGTCGAGTTACACGGTGGAACAACTGGAAGCGATCCGGCTGCGTGGATCGCAATTCCCACCACTGCTACTCGATGATGCTTTGCGCCGCTACCCCAGCACCTACTTCAACATTGATGCGAAAGAAGATGCGGTGGTTGAGCCGCTGCTCGCGGTGATTGCGGCGCATGACGCGTGGAAGCGCGTGTGTATCGCCTCATTCTCGCCGTCTCGGATGCGCCGCACCCGCCGGCTTGCCCCGCAGGTAACCACGTCGCTGAGTCAGGGGGAGATCGCTGCACTGTGGTTGCGTGCCAACACCGGTATCGGGTTGGCACCAGTGATCGCTCCCACGGATCGAATCGTTGCCGCGCAGGTGCCGATGCGTCACGCCGGCGTGACCGTTGTCACCCCGCGTTTCATTGCTGCAGCTCACCGACGTGGTCTCGCCGTGCACGTGTGGACGCCGAATACTGAGGACGAAATCCGCGAGGCGCTCAGCGTCGGCGCCGATGGTGTCATCACTGACGATCCAGTGCTGGCACGCGCCATCATCGACAGTAACGAATTCTGACCCGGCGATCCGACTGCTAAACTGTCTTCGTCGTCGCCCCGATAGCTCAGCGGATAGAGCGTCTGCCTCCGGAGCAGAAGGTCGCAGGTTCGATTCCTGTTCGGGGTGCCAGTCAGGGCCCGCAGTTGCGGGCCCTGTTTTTTCTCCATCGGGCCATGGG
>JAEZVQ010000073.1 GCA_023420745.1 Actinomycetes bacterium | reverse complement strand
CGTCGGCCCGATGTAGTTGAACGCGTAGGTGAACTGCGCATACCCGCCGGCGAGGTGCGAGGGTTTGAGGAAAATCCTCGTCAGCGAGTTATGCGTCCCGCCACGTTTACCGGAGCGTTGCGTTAGCGGGGTGTGGGCGATGCGCTCTTGCGCGTGATGCATGTAGACGACACCTTCAGGCATCCGGTGTGACACGATCGCGCGCGCAGCCACAACACCGTTGCGGTTGTAGGCCTCGATCCAGTCGTTGTCGCGAACCCCGATCTTTTGCGCATCTTGCGGAGACATCCACACGGTTTGCCCACCGCGACCGAGGGTGAGCATGTGGAGGTTGTCGAAATATTGGGAGTGGATCGCCCACTTATTGTGCGGGGTGAGGTAGCGCACCGTCACTTCCGCTTGCCCGTCCACGCCGTGCGTCACTGTTCCCGGCGAGGCTTCCCCGGCGAGGGCACGCAGGTCAAGGGGCGGGCGGTAGACGGGCAGCGACTCTCCCATCGCCTCCATCCAGTCATGGTCGAGGTAGTAGTGCATCCGCCCCGACAGAGTGTGCCACGGCTTGGAGTATTCGACGTTTTGCGAAAACGCGGTGTACCGGCGTCCTCCGTGCTCAGATCCCGACCATTCGGGGGAGGTAATCACCGCTTGCGGTTGGATCTGCACGTCGCTCAATGTGATGCGACGATCTTCGCTTCCTTCCGACATTTCTGTCATCGCGTCGGTACCAACTCGCCGTTGCAGCGCCTCAAAACCGGTGGTGGCGAGGCGCCCGTTCGACGTCCCAGAAAACGCGAGGATAAACTCGCAGGCTTTCTCATCGGTATCGAGCGCCGGTCGTTTCCCGTTCGCTGTATCCACGGTGCCGAATCGCCGGATAAAGTCAGCGATTTCAGGCTCAGCATGGAAACCGACGCCTTTCGTCGCCATCCCGAGTTTTTCAATCAGCGGTCCGACGCTGGAAAACTTCTCGCCAATCAGACGATAGTCGCGTTCCACCGGGATGATCTTGACCGTCGTCTTCCCCGGTACCCACCCGCATTCTTCTCGCGGCGCTACTGTCCCGTGTGCGAGGGTGAGTTCGTCGGGACTGTCGTGACCGAGTGGCGCAGCAACAGCGTCGGTACGTGCCCCGAGGTGCGTGTGAGCCAAATGCGATACGCGGTAGGCGAGGTCGCGGAACAGCTCGAAATCAGTGCGCGCCTCCCACGGCGGTTGAATCGCGGGGTTGAAGGTGTGCACGTAGGGGTGCATGTCCGTCGATGACAGGTCGTACTTTTCATACCAGGTGGCGGCGGGCAAAACGACATCGGAATACAGTGTCGTCGAGGTGTTGCGAAAATCCGCGGTGACGAGGAGGTCGAGCTTCCCCTCAGGGGCCTCATCCTGCCAGGTGATGGTGCGGGGACGCTGACCGGCAGCAAGTTCCTCGGCACTGACGTCAGAATCAGCTCCGAGGAGATGGCGCAGGAAATACTCCGTACCCTTCGCCGAGGAGCCGAGGAGGTTGGTTCGCCAGTTGAGGAGGATACGCGGGAAGTTCACCGGGTTGTCCGGATCCGCACAAGCAAACCGCAGATGCCCGGCTTCGAGTTCACGCGCCACATAGTCAGCGCAATTCATCCCCTCATTCGCCGCGTCGGCGGCAATGTCAAGGGTGGAACGATTGAACGTCGGGTATGACGGCATCCAGCCGCGTTCGCTCGCCTCAACGAGCGTGTCAGCCACAGTGAGGTCACCGAAACGATTGGCTGTCGTGGGTGACGCGACAGCGGAAGCGGTCAGGGTGTCGTAGCGCCATTGGCTGGTGGCGAAATACCAAAATCCCGTCGAGATCATCTGGCGTGCCGGGCGGTTCCAGTCGAGAGCGAAGGAGTACTGCGTCCAGCCGGTAAGCGTGCGCACTTTTTCCTGTCCGACATAGTGCGCCCAGCCACCACCGTTGATCCCCTGGGTTCCGCACATTGTGGTGAGCGCGAGAATGGCACGGTAGATCTGATCGGCGTGATAGTAGTGGTTGACGCCTGCGCCGAGAATAATCTGCGAGCGCCCGTTCGAATCGATGGCATTTTGTGCAAACTCGCGGGCAATGCGGGTAACCGTGGTGGCGGGAACACCGGTGATTTCTTCCTGCCAGGCGGGAGTGCCGGGGCTTGTCGAATCATCTTCTCCGCTGGGCCACTGTCCGGGCAGCCCTTGACGTGCCACACCGTACTGTGCGAGCAAGAGGTCATAGACAGTGGTGACGAGGTGACCGTCAATGCGCACCGCAGGAACACCGCGGCGAATCGTGCCGGCTCCCACAGCGCCGTTGTTGGCGACGTGGGCGACGAGGTCGAATCGCGGCAGCGTCACCTCAACGGTTGTATCGGCACGGTCAATGAGACTCATCACCGGGTTGACGTCGTCGAGGCGAAGGTTCCATTGCCCCTCTGTGTCCGCGGAGTAACGGTCAGCGAGCGTCCCGCGCGGGTCGCACACCTCGCCGTCCTCGCCCATGACGAGGAGGCGGAAATGCGGTTCGGGACGATTGCGCACCTCTTCGGGTAAGGAATCGACGTCGGCAACAGTGAGGAACTTGCCCGGCACGATCCCGTCCTCAGTGGTGTCGAGGCGGACGAGGAACGGCGCGTCAGTCAGGCGTTTCATCGCGTCGATAAAACGCGGCGTGTGTTTGCCGACGTGGAAGTCACGCAAGATGACGTGCCCCATAGCGAAGGCGAGTGCTCCGTCAGTACCGGGGTTGACGCGCAGCCATTCGTCAGCGAATTTCGTGTTATCCGCATAATCCGGCGAGACGGATACCACCTTCGTCCCGTGGTAGCGCGCCTCGGTCATGAAGTGAGCATCGGGGGTGCGGGTCAGCGGGATATTCGACCCCCACATCAGCAGGAACTGGCTGTTGAACCAGTCACCGGCTTCCGGCACGTCTGTCTGGTCACCGAAAACCTGCGGGGAGGCGACGGGCAGGTCGGCATACCAGTCGTAGAAGGAGAGGTTGACGCCGCCGATGAGCTGGAGGTACCGGGCGCCCGCTCCGAATGACACCATCGACATGGCGGGAAGGACGGAGAATCCGAAAATGCGGTCAGGACCGTGGTCGGCGATGGTGGCGACATTGGCCGCGGCGACGATCTCCATCGCCTCATCCCACGAGGTGCGAACAAATCCACCGGTGCCACGAGCGCGCTTGTAGGCGCGTGACGTCGCAGGGTTAGAGGTAACGCGCCGGAAGGCTTCGACCGGGTCACCGACCTCAGCTTTTGCCTGACGATAGGCGTCGAGGAGTACGGAACGCACATAGGGGTAGCGAATCCGCGTTGGCGAATACTCGTACCACGAGAATGCGGCGCCGCGTGGACAGCCTCGCGGCTCGTAGTCAGGCATATCCGGACCGGTCGAGGGGTAGTCAACCGCTTGAGACTCCCAGGTAATCAGCCCGTCGCGCACGTACACCATCCACGAGCACGATCCGGTGCAGTTGACCCCGTGGGTGGAGCGCACGACCTTATCGTGAGCGAAACGTTGACGGTAGAAGGCATCAGCTTCTCTCCCACCGGTGAGGAACATCTGGCGCGCGTCGGCGGAAACCTCACCGCGGCGCAAACGCCCTCCGAACCGAGAAAACAGGTTGTCAGACATGTCGTTCCTTCCTCGTCGTCACTTTGTGCAGGATTCTTGCCAGCCGCGACCAGCCCCTAGCCGGGGAACGGTGCGCCCTTGCGCGCGTACATCACCCAACAGAGGACGGAGCCGATGACGCAGAACACGGCGCAGATGATGAACCATGTGGCCGGAGCGAATGTGGTGAGAGCGACAGAGACGACGAAGGGGCCGAGTGAGGCGATCGCCGCAGTAAATCCGATGGCGCCACCGGCTTGACGCTTCGGCATAATCATCGGCATCTGTTTGAAGGTGCCGGCATTACCGAACCCGGAGAAAAGGAACATGAGGAGCATGGCAATGAGGAAGCCGTAGAAGTCGCTCATTCC
>JAEZVQ010000045.1 GCA_023420745.1 Actinomycetes bacterium | reverse complement strand
GTCTTCAGCTTCCCACCAGTTGTTTTGCTGACCGTGCCCGTCGAATAGTGAGCCCTGGTCGTCGAAGCCGTGACCAATCTCGTGACCGATGACAGCACCGATGGCACCGTAGTTCACCGCATCGGGGGCATCGGGATCGAAGAACGGAGGCTGGAGAATCGCCGCCGGGAAGGCGATTTCGTTCATTGTTGGCATGTAGTAGGCGTTGACCGTTTGCGGGGTCATCAGCCACTCCTCGCGATCGACCGGCTGGTCGATGGTGGCGCATTGGCGTCGCCATTCAAAGTCACGGGTGCGACGCACACTGTCGACAAGATCGACCCCGGTGGTGAGTGTCGAGTAGTCGCGCCACGCGTCGGGGAATCCGATTTTCGGAGTAAACAGTGACAGTTTTTCCAACGCGCGTGAGCGTGTCGCGTCGCTCATCCACTCGAGTTGTGAAATTGATTCACGGTAGGCGTCGATGAGGTGATTGACGAGGGTGAGCATTTGCTCTTTGTAAGACTGTGGGAAGTGGCGGTCAACGTAGAAACGTCCGAGAGCAAATCCCATTGCATCTTCGACGAATGCCACTGCGCGTTTCCATCGTGGGCGAAGCTCTGTGGCGCCACTCAACGTCCGTGAGAACTCGAAGTGCGCGTCGACGGCGTCTTTCGTCAGATACATCGCGCGAGACGTGACAACCCGGGCGATTGCCCACCGTTTGAGCACGTCGAGGCTTGTCGATGCCCACAGTGAGCACATTCCTTCGATGAAGGACGGCTGGTAGATGACAGCTTTCGCATTGTTGGCGGTAGTGATCCCGAGAGCGTCAAAATAGTCGACCCACGCGAACCCGGGGTTGTTGGTGATGAGGTCTTGGAGTGCGGTCGGGTTATTCGTCTTTTCGACGTCGCGTGATGCCACGTTATCCCAGTGCAGGGCAGCCACTTGTGTTTCAAATTCGAGAACTTCGCGCCCAAAATTGTCGTTGAGTGTGCGCACCTGTTCGGGCAGTCCGGAATCTGTGGCGAGCAGTTGCGCCATGCGATTGAGGAACGTGACGTATGCTTCGCGCACGCCGGCGTGTTCATCGTCGCGGTAGTACGCTTCGTCGGGTAGTGCGAGCCCATCTTGGTAGAAGTAGAGACCGTTATGGGTTGGCCGGTTGAGGTTGGGGTAAATCATCGTCTGGACGATTGAGGTGACGCCGGTTCGTGCCAGTTGCGCCATCGCGCGGGCGAGTGCGTCGTGTGTCGAGGCGGCGAGAATGGCGGCGAAGTCGGGGATCAGAGTGCGGTAGCCAGCTTTCTCGATTGCCGTTTCGTCCATGAATTGACGGTAGAGAACCGCGAGTTTTGTTTCGTCGCTGTCGTCGGAGCCGGCGTCGAGGGACTCGATAATCGCGTGAACGTCAGATTCTGCCCGGTCGCTTAGCGCGTAGAACACGCCGTCGCTGGCACGGTCGGCAGGGATCTCATAGTTGGCGAGCCAGGTGCCGTTCGCGTGACGGTAGAAGTCCTCAGTTGCGGGGATTGTTGGATCCATTGCCGCCTCGTCTCGGACGGGTAGCGAGCGAATCTCACAGGTCATCGGTTCTCCTCACGGGTCAGTCATGCCGTCGAATTGGCTTCCTCCACGGTGACGCAAAGATTGCTTTGACGCAACCTCACGCGCGGTTTATTCCATGTCAGTGATCGCGTGTTGAGCGACGAGACCGGTGCGGTAGCGTTCGAGGAAGCGCGAAAAACCGGCGACGTCCTCATGTGCTGGGGTGATGATCGACGGGGTCGAGGTTGAGAAAATCTCGCGGTCGAGGAAGTCGGCGAGGCTGATGTCCTCCTCGTTGTGACGATCTTCTAGTGCGGCATGGCGTGAGGCGGTGAAGTGGGCGAGGACGGCGATCCCCCAGGCACCTCCTTCGGAGGCAGAATCGGCGATGCCTACCGGAGTATCGAGTGCGGCGGCGAGCAGTCGCTGTGCCACCTCGGGTGTGCGGAAAATCCCCCCGTGTCCGAAGACCACATCGACACTGACACCTTCGTCATTGAGGATGCGCATCCCCAGCGCCAGCGCAGCGTAGGCGCCGAAAATGTGGGCGCGCATGAGGTTGGCAACGTTGAGGGTCGCCGTGGGTTCGCGCCACACCATCGGGCGACCGTCAACCAGACCTGCCACCGGTTCACCGGACAGGTAGTTGTAAACGGTGATGCCGTCGGCATCGGGTGCGGCATCGAGTGCCGCGGTGAGCAGCGCGCGATAGGCTTCATCCTTTGACACGTGCGCCCCCATGCGTGCGGCAGCGTCGCACATCAGTGACACCCATGTGGCGATTTCCGCAGCGCCGTTATTGCAGTGCACCATTGCGACCGGATCGCCGGCGGGGGTGGTCACCGGGTCAATTTCGGTGTGGAGTTCACGCAGGTCGCGTTCGAGGACGATCATGGCGAAAATCGAGGTGCCAACAGAAACATTTCCGGTGCGTGGACGTACCGCGTTCGTCGCCACCATCCCGGTGCCCGCGTCACCTTCGGGCGGACACATCACACATCCGGCACGCAGCGTCCCGGTCGGGTCGATCAGTCGGGCGCCGTCGTCGGTGAGTGTGCCAGCGTCATCTCCAGCTCGAAGTACCTGCGGCAGAATCGAGCGCAAGCCGGTGCTCACCCCGCGCGCCGCGGCGAGTTCATCGAACTGGGTGATCATCCGGTTGTGGTAGGTGCCGGTGGTGGCGTCAATGGGGAACATCCCCACCGCGTCTCCCACGCCGAGAACTTTGCGCCCGGTGAGTTTCCAGTGGACGTAGCCGGCGAGCGTGGTGAGGAACCGGACGTCGCCGACGTGTTCCTCACCGTCGAGGATCGCTTGATAGTAGTGCGAAATTGACCAGCGTAGGGGGATATTCACACCGAATGTGCGGGTCAGCTCATCGGAGGCGGCACCGGTGTAGGTATCGCGCCAGGTGCGAAATGGGGTGAGGAGTGTTCCCTCGGCGTCGAAAGCGAGGTAGCCGTGCATCATGGCCGACACCCCGAGAGCACGTATGCGCGTCAGTGTTACCGAATAGGTGGTGGAGACATTGCGGGAGAGTTGCGCGTAGGCGTCGGCGACACCTGACCACACGGCGTCGAGGGAGTATGACCAGTGTCCGTCAACGAGGACGTTTTCCCACTCGTGGGCACCGGAGGCGAGGACAGCCCCCGAGGGGTCAATGAGGCATGCTTTGATCCGTGTCGATCCGAGTTCAATGCCGAGGGTAGCCTCGCCGGCATCGATCAATGCGGCCGGGGTGGGGTGTGATTGGGTGGGGGAGATGGTAGTCATGGGAATTGTGCACCTTTGAGTACTCGTCGTTGCTCTGCACCGGCGATATGCCTGTACGTGATGGGATCGTCGACATTGACATCGGTCGCTACGTTGAAAGGGAAACGCCCGACCGCTGGTGTGAACGTTCACATTCTGGTGTTGAGTGTAGCGGATCTGCTCGAGATATGCGCGGAAATCGACAAACTACCGTCGTTTATCGTGGCGGTGAGGGGGCGGTTGGTGCGACTGTGTGAAAACCATGGCTCCACGTGAAACCCACGCGGAGCCATGGTTCGCATATTGTCGATCTGTCAGCGGGATGCTAGGGGATGGTGTCGTAGCGCACGGTCAGTGTTCCGAGGTCGGGTGCCGGCCCGGTCGGGTTCGACACCGTGACGGTATTCCATCCGGCGTGCAGCGCAGTGGTGAAGGTGATGTATTCGGGGTCGCCGGTGAATGAGCCGGAGTTCAGCGCGGTGAATTCGCGATCCTCGCCGTTGATCGTGACCGTGAGGTCGCGGTCGGTGCCGCTGCGGTAGCTGATCTCAAGCTCGTAGTTTCCGTCTTTGGGTGCCCACACATTCGTGAGTGTGGCGTCGTTGCCGGCACCGCCCAGCCAGCGAGTCCAGTCGCGTTCAGCAACCGTCGCCCCGCGCAGATACCCGTCGTTGATCCGCATCGTCATCGGCAGCGTATCGGCTTTTTGGTAGGCGCGCATATAGTCGACTTCAAAAGTCTTGGGGTATGGGGTTGAGGAGTCGAACGGCCCCGTCCACGATATTGGCTGCGGTTTTTCGTACACACCGAGATACATCATCATCGGGTAGTCGATGCGCTTGTTGCGTGTCGCCACGAGCGTGCCGTCGACGTAGAGGTGAATCGCTTCGGGCGTCCACTCGCATCCGTAGACGTGCCAAGCGGAGGTGTAGTCGCTGCCGTCACCAAACAGCCCGGTGGTGAACGTCAGTCCGAGGTTGAGTTTGTCGCCCCACGGGTGAACCGTCATTCGTGCTTCTTTACCGCCATTGCGCCCGAGGATTTCGAAAATGTCGAGTTCGCCGGATTGGCGTGCTTGGCGGTTCACACCTTCGGCGACGTCTTGATTGACTCCGGTCATCCACCATGCTGAATGGACGCCGCCACCGGGTGCCGCTTTCGCACGGATTTCGAAGTACCCGTATTTCTGGATAAATCCGCGGAACGGCACGGTGTTGCGCGCAACGTCGCGGTAGTTCGTCCACCGGTGAATGTAATCTTTGTTGAACGTTTGGATTGACGACACTTTGGTATCGGAATCGTGTTCGGGATCCCATGGCTGTTGTCCTTCGTCGATGCGCAGTTTGAGGGTGCCGTTGGAGACCTCGTAGTGCGCTTTTGTCCCTTCCGACGTTGACCAGTGCGGCAGGTAGGAGTCGGTGAAGAGTTGGCGATTGATATCGTCGCCGTTGAATTCATCGGATGCGGTGAGGACGTAGCCAGGCAGTGGCGGGGTGGTCGGGTCGGTAATCTCTGCGGGATCGGGTGGTAGTGCACCGTGGGCGTGGACGCTTGGCATGGTGAATCCTGTGAGGACGGTGAGTGTGAGTGCTGTTGCTATTGCTGTGGTGATACCGAGGGTGAGGTGGCGCCTCGCCCGTGTTCGTTGCTGAAACATCATTGTTTTCCTTTCGTGTGAGGGAGGAGTGTGTGAAGTTAGCTGTCGGTAGTCACGTCGCGCGGCGCTAGTGGCACCGGTTCGTGTGCGGAGGGGAAATAGCCGGTGTTGAGTGCGGCATGTGTGAGTGCGTCGTAGATGGAATCGAGTGCGTAGCTCACCCCGCCGATAACGACGGCATCTGCTCCGAGAGTGGAGGTGAGGATCTCGGGCATGAACGGGCAGATACGTTCGAGTTCACGAGTAAAGTCCGTGAGAAAGAGGTCAGCATAAGCGGAATACTGACCGCCGATAACAACTGCTTGCGGGGCAATCGCAAGGATCATTGCGGCTGCGCCTTGGGCGAGGGTGCGCGCGTAGGTGGCGACCGCGGCGAGGGCGGTCGTATTGCCCGCTTGCGCTTCGGTAAAGATGATGTCGCGTGTGGGGGCGGTGCCGTGGTAGAGCCCGACGGCGAAAGTCTCAGCTTCAAGGTCACGCCAGTGCAGGGCGGGGAGTTCGCCGATCAACCCCGCTGACGAGGCAAATCCAAGATGGGCACGCCCGTCGATGACGGTGGCGGCGCCGGTGCGGTGTCCGGCGAGGATGTACACGACGTCACGAAATCCTTTTGCTGCGCCGTTCCAGCTTTCACCGCGTGCACCGAGTGCGCAGTCGCCGACGGTGAGAGTGGGGATGTTGAGTTGCTCTTGGACGCGGTGTTGAAGGGCGAAACCTTGGAGCCCACGAATCCCGGTACCACCGTAGTAGGTGACGATTCCATCGTGGTGGATACCGGGGGTTGAGACGACGCACCGATGTGTCGTGGTGTCGTTGCTGCGCTGGGCGTCGACGAGGGAAAAAGCGGTGTTGAGACGGTGATCCATTGTGGCATCTGGGCTCACTTCAACGCGGTCGAGAGCGTGGATCGTGCCGTCGATGGTGGCGGTGGCGACGCTGACGTGGCGTCCGCCAATGTCGATGGCGTGGACGTTGCCCGCGTGGGCTGACAGTCCCCAGTAGGTTGCTGGCCGGCCGAGCGTGCGTGTGTCTGACGGTGGGGCAGTGGGGCTGATCCACCCGATTTTGTGGAGATCGTGAGCAACTGCTTCAGCGGCGGGGCGGGTTAAGTCGATTGTAGTTGCGAGTTCGGTGATTGTTGATGGACCGTTGAGGATGGTGCGCAGCGCTGCCGCCATATTTGTGCGTCGTTGGATTCGTCGTGCCGCTGACGTGGGGGCAGTGCTCATCGCTCCTCCTCAGTAGCGGGTGGGCGAGCAGGATCGGGTCGCTGTGAGTGTCGGGCTCGCCACGTACTTGACATACATAAGAAACTAGCGGAATAATATGGGTATGGCAAGTGCTCAAAGGTCGAGCGGCGACTGGAAGGTCGCAATCTGGTTCATCCTGCCTGCGATTTTCGGCTTTGCGGTGTTCTACCTGTTGCCGATGGCGCGAGGGCTCCAAATTAGTGTGACGAACTGGGATCTGCTGTCCGATCCCGTGTTCGTCGGTTTTGCAAATTACCGCGCACTACTTGAGGACTCTCATTTTCATCACGCGCTGTTGACGACCGTGACTTACGTCCTCGTCAATATCACCACCCAGACAGTGTCCGGTTTAGGGATCGCGGTATTGATGCAGAGGGTGTGTCAATCGACGGCGCTGCGTTCGATTCTTCTCGTGCCGTGGCTCGTCCCGAACGTCACGGTGGCGGTGGTCACGCTTTTTATTCTTGATCCAAATATCGGGCTTCTCAACCACATCATCGGCTTTTTCCACGTTGGCCCGATTGCTTTCTATGGGAATCCTGACCTTGCCATCTACACGGTTGCGCTCGTGAACTCGTGGCGAAATATGGGCTACACCGCGTTGTTGATTTTCGCTGGGATGCAGATGATTCCGCAGATGATTTACGAGGCGGCGGAGGTTGACGGATCGGGTGCGTGGCGCACCTTCTTCACGATCACGTTGCCACTGGTTCGCCCCGTTCTTGCGATGGTCGTCATCGTGTCGGTGATCGGCTCGTTCCAAATCTTCGACACGGTTGCTGTGGCCACGAAAGGCGGACCGGTTGGATCAACACGAGTGATCTACTTCTATATCTATGAAAAAGCCTTCCAACAGGGGCAGATGGGCTATGCCGCGTCAATGGCGGTGGTGCTGCTACTCATCATTCTTGCGATGACGATGGTGCAGATGCGGTTGGCTCGAGCGACGGAAACGGATCTGGATTAATGACTACCACGGCACACACCACACGGGCACGGTCAAATCGCCGGGTTCCCCGCCACCTCTTCGGGTGGGCGATCCTCATCATCCTCGTCGTCATCACGCTGCTGCCATTCGCCTGGGCGATCCGCACCGCGTTTACCCCAAATGCTGAGATCTTTTCCGGCGACTACTCACTCGTCCCGCCGGGAGCGACGTGGGTGAACTTCAAACGCGTCCTCGGCTTTGCTTCGACGGCGGAGGATCTCGCTGCCGGTGGCTCCGGGGCGAAGATGTACTTTTGGCTCTACCTGCGCAACTCGGCGATCTTCACCCTCGTTCTCGTTTCCGGCCAGGTGCTGTCCTCATCGGCTGCGGCTTACGCGTTCGCGCGGCTGCGCTTCCCTGGACGCGACGCGATTTTTGCCACACTGCTCACGGGAATGATGATCCCACCGATCTTTATCGTGTTGCCGAACTTTGTACTGATTAAAGAACTCGGTTTACTCAACACCTTTGCCGGTCTGCTCGCACCCTACGTCTTCGTCTCACCCTTTGCGATCTTCTTCCTCCGGCAGTTCTTCTTCAACGTGCCTCGCGAGGTTGAGGAAGCAGCAAAACTCGATGGTGCCGGGCACTGGCGGGTGTTTTCGCAGATCGTGGTGCCGATGATGCGCGGCCCGATCACCACGGTGGCCATTATCCAAGCGGTGTTCGCGTGGAACGAATACCTCTGGCCCCAACTCGTGGGGCAGTCGCACTACGTGCGGCTGCTCAACGTGGGGCTTGCTGCATTCCAGCAGGCTTCGCCCTCGACTCGCCCGGACTGGGCGGGGTTGATGGCGGCAGCCACCCTCCAGACTTTGCCGATGCTGTTGATCCTCCTCATCTTCGGCAAGACGATCGTGTCCTCGATTGGATTGACCTCCGCGAAATAGCGCACGATCACGACCGCACTGTCTACCTGATGTCACACGTTTGAACACACACAAGATTGGAGAAAACACTGATGAGACGCACCATTGTTGCTGCCGCCTCCGCGGTGGCGCTCGCGATGACGCTCGGCGCCTGCGCGCCATCCAACCTCGATGACAACGGGGGCGGATCGTCGGCTTCCGGCGTCACTCTCACCTACTCGCTGTGGGATCCGAACCAGAAAGCCGCTTACGAAAAGTGCGCTGCCGACTTCACCGAGAAAACGGGAATCGGCGTCACCATCGAGCAGAAGGGGTGGGATGACTACTGGCAGAATCTCACCATCAGCTTGAACGCCGGCAACGCTCCCGACGTCATCACCAACCACGTGGCTCATTACCCTGAGCTGGCGAGCAAAGGTGTCCTCGTCGACCTCGCTCCCTACTTAGAGAAGGATCCGGTGAACTTCGACGACTACATGGGTCAGCTACCTGACCTGTGGGTGTACGACGGTCAGCGCTTCGGTATCCCTCAGGACTGGGACACTATCGCGCTGGTTTACAACGTCGATGACATTGAGAAGGCGGGCTACAGTGCGGACGATCTCAAGGATCTTGCGTGGAACCCGAGCGACGGTGGGACGTTTGGCAAGATGATCGCGCACCTCACCATTGATGCTAACGGTGTGCGTGGTGATGAGCCGGGCTTCGACAAGACGAAGGTGGAGACCTACGGCTGGGGTCTGGAGGCTGGTGGCGGTGTCGTCGGTCAAGGACCGTGGTCGTGGCTGGCGTTGTCTAACGGATTTAACTACCTCGACAAAAACCCGTTTGGCACGCACTATAACCTCGATGATCCGAAACTCGCTGAGGCGCTAACGTGGTGGCAAAAGCAGATTGAAGCAGGCTATGTCACGCCGGTCGAGCAGGCGGGTAACCTCGGTCTCGAGCCGATGATGGAGCAAAATAAAGCGGCGATTGTGCCGGACGGATCGTGGCGGATCAACACCTGGTCGAAGTCGACGGCACAGAAGTTCGCATTCGCACCGCTCCCCGCCGGGCCGGAGGGTCGCAAGACCATCATTAACGGTATCGCACCGTCGATTACTCGCGATTCCAAGCATCCTGACGAGGCGTGGCAGTGGGTTCGCTACCTCACTTCGGCTGATTGCCAGTCGGTGATTGCCAGCGAAGCCGTAGTGTTCCCGTCATTGAAGGAACAGTCGCAAGCTGCCGCTGACGCGCATGCGAAAGCCGGGGTTGACGTTTCTGCGTTTATCGACATCACCGTCGATCCGAACGCACTGTCGTTTTACCCGATCACGTTCAAAGCCGACGAGATCAACTCAGAAGCCGACGTGGTGATCGAGAAGATCGAACGCGGTCAAGTGGAGCCGGGGCCGGCACTCGCTGAGCTCAACACCACCGTCAACGCGCTGCTCGCAGACTCAGGGAAGTAACGCACGCGCGTACTCGCGCGAGTTGCCGTCAACAGCGCGAGCACCACACCAAGCGCGAGCATCACACCAGGGGGAGACCATGAAATTCACTCTCAACGTTGCCGACACCGCGGTGACGCTGGCCGGTGATGAGACGATTCTCATCGACGACACTGGCACGGAGGTATCCGCAACCGAGTTGACGATCTCACATACGCTCGGCAAATGCGGGTACTACCGGCACGGGTGGAACTCATGGTCTCCCACTGCGTGGTGGCACCTCGGACGCGCCCCATGGCGGGTGTGGAATAAACCCGAGCGAACCGCCACCGCAGAGGATGCGACCACCGACACCGATGCTGTTCACCGCTCCTACATGGTGACAGCACTCGACATCGGAGGTGAGCGCTGCCTCCTGATCGGATCGCTTGAACGCGATACTGCGGTGTTCGATCTCACCGAAGCGACGATTCTCGCCCGCGACATCGACGCGGTAAACGGCGCTGGGAAGGCAACGAAGAACCATCGGTACTTCATCATTGCGGGCGAGGAATGTCGCTGCTTTGCCGAGTATGCGCGTCGCCTGGCTCGGGAGCTTGAGGCCCAGCCGCGTCCGGCATATGCGGTGTGGTCGTCGTGGTACTCGTATTTTGAAGAGGTCACTGCAGCCGATATTGAGTCAGAGATTGGGGCGGCGCGCGACGCCGGATTCGACGTGCTCCAAATCGACGACGGGTGGGAGCGAGCAGTCGGCGA
>JAEZVQ010000037.1 GCA_023420745.1 Actinomycetes bacterium | reverse complement strand
GAGGCGATGGCGATGATCGTGCGCGGGTTCGTTGAACCTATTGCCCGCGAACTTCCAATGGAATACGCCCTCGAACTCAACCGCCTCATTGAGCTACAGATGGAAGGATCGGTGGGATGAGCGTCGCCGAAACGATGGCTACACCGCACTCTCACGGAGCGGGAGCGACCCCGAGCGTGTACTCGCGTGCCGATCGCCCGACTTCGTTCAATATCAACGACATTCCCGTGCCCCAAGGGCGCGAGGAAGACTGGCGATTCACCCCGATCAACCGGATTGAACGCCTCTTTAGCGTGGATCACTACCGCGAAGACACCACCACCGTTACCGTGGCTGGACCGCAAGACGTGAACTACGAAGTGGTGGATCCCAGCGACGAGCGCTTGGAACCGATCCTCGCACCGGGCGACCGCACCGCGGTGGTGTCGTGGAACGCGACGCAGCAGATTCACCTCATCGACATCCCCGCTCACGCGACGCTCGACGCGCCGGTGATGGTGTCGATCCACTCCAATGATGACGACGTTCACGCTCAGCGCCTCTACGTGCGCTGCGGTGAGGCGAGCGAAGCAGTGGTCATTGTCAACCACGATGGGCACGCGGCGCTCAACCAAACAATCGAGGTGGACGCTGCCGACGAGGCGAAGCTGACCTTCGTGTCGATCCACGAGTGGGACGATACCTCTGTTCATGCCTCAAATCACCGGGTGCGTGCGGGGGAAAACACGGAACTGCGCCATATTGTGGTCACCCTCGGCGGTGACCTCGTGCGCGTGTGTACCGACACCGAGTTTGCCGCGCCACGCGGGTCGATTGAAATGCTCGGCCTGTACTTTGTTGACGCCGGGCAGCACCTCGAACACCGTCCCTACATTGCGCACACCCAGCCGAATTGCTACTCGCGCGTCACCTATAAGGGTGCGCTCCAAGGTGAGGGTGCACACGCTGTATGGGTAGGGGACTGCTTGATTGGCAAGAATGCGGACGGAACCGACACCTACGAGCTCAACCGCAACCTTGTCTTGACCGAGAATGCGAAAGCCGACTCCGTGCCGAACCTCGAAATTGAAAACGGCGAGATCGAAGGTGCGGGACACGCTTCGGCCACCGGGCGTTTCGACGACGAGCAGCTGTTCTACCTGATGTCGCGCGGTGTGTCAGAAATGGATGCGCGACGTCTGGTCGTTCGCGGCTTCTTCGCCGAACTCATCCAGGAAATCGGCATTCCCGAGGTTGTTGACCACCTGATGGACACCATCGAAGCCGAACTCGAGTCCGGCGGCACCCTGTCGGCACCGACCGATCACTGACATTCCCATACCGAGGTATGGGTGCAGAAGCAGCAGAAGAAAGAGAACACAGACAATGACTACTTTGGATATTCGCGATCTTCACGTCAGTGTCGAAACCGCGGAAGGGAAGAAGGACATCCTCAAGGGCGTCAACCTCACCATTAATTCCGGTGAAATCCACGCCATCATGGGGCCGAACGGTTCGGGCAAGTCGACCTTGGCTTACGCTCTTGCCGGTCACCCGAAGTACACCATTGAATCGGGTGAAGCCCTGCTCGACGGGGAGAATATTCTCGAACTCGGCGCCGACGAGCGCGCGCATCGCGGTCTGTTCCTCGCCATGCAGTACCCGGTTGAGGTCGCTGGCGTCACCGTGTCGAACTTCCTACGCACGGCAAAGACCGCGCTCGACGGTGAAGCCCCGAAGGTGCGCACCTGGGTCAAGGAACTGCGCGAGGCAATGGATAACCTGCGCATGGATCCAGGGTTTGGCGAGCGTGACGTCAACGTCGGGTTCTCCGGTGGCGAGAAGAAGCGTCTGGAAATTCTCCAGATGGAGATGCTGCGCCCACGCTTCGCCATCCTCGACGAGACCGACTCGGGTCTCGACGTCGACGCGCTGCGGATCGTGTCGGAAGGCGTCAATCGCGCTCACGCCAATGTCGGGATGGGTGTGCTGCTCATTACCCACTACACGCGAATCCTGCGCTACATCAAGCCCGACTTCGTCCACGTTTTCGTCGACGGTCGCGTGGCGGAGCAAGGTGGGCGCGATCTCGCCGATCGCCTCGAGGACGAAGGGTACGATCGCTTCTTCACACGCTGAGTTTCGACTCATTGTGTGACCGGCACCGGGGGCTCGCGCCCACGATCAACGCCGTGTCCTGAGCGTGTCACCGCTTGGGGCATGGCGTTGAATACGACCGACAGGAGGGAACGGATGACGACGGAGAACCCGGCGGAGGTACAACCGCTGTCCGACACCGAAGTTGAGGTGTTGCGTGCCCAGTTCCCCATCCTGTCGCGTACCGGACGCGATGGGAGCGAGATCGCGTACCTCGATGCGTCAGCCACAGCGCAGAAACCGCAGTGCGTCATCGACACCCTCGCTGACTTCTATCGGCATTCCAATGCCGCGGTGAACCGGGGGACTCACCTGCTGGGGGATGAGTCGACAGCTGCCTTTGACGATGCCCGCGACACGGTGGCGCGTTTTATTGGGGGGCGTGCCGAGGAGATTGCCTGGACGAAGAACGCCACCGAAGCGCTGAACCTCGTGGCGCACGCGGTGATTGACGCGACACTCGATGCGCGCGCGGGTTTAGGGGCGCAGGATTCTCCGTTCGTTGTCAGATCGGGGCAGCGGATTGTAGTGACGCGAGCCGAACACCACGCCAACCTCATTCCGTGGCAGCGTGCGTGTCGGCGCCTGGGAATCGAGCTCGCCTATCTGGATCTCACTGAGGACGGGCGGATCGACCTCGACACCCTCGACGTCATTGATGAGCGCACCCGGGTGGTTGCCGTCACTCATGCCTCTAACGTCACCGGAGCGATTTCACCGGTTGCCGACATCGTT
>JAEZVQ010000035.1 GCA_023420745.1 Actinomycetes bacterium | reverse complement strand
GTCGACGACAGCGACGCGCACCTCGTCGGAGGTGTCGATACACAGATCAGTCACAGCTTGCCTCTTCCCTCCCCGCGTTGGTTCGCGTCGTGCCACTGGCTGCGGTGACGCGGGCAATCTCGGCAGTCAAACGCCGCACGACTGCCTCATCGTCCCAGCGTTGTCCAATACCGTGGATGTCAATACGGCGTCGCCCGGTGTCCATTGCCTCGAGCTCGCCGCGCATGGCCTGGTCGATGTCGAACCCTGAATCGACAGTGAAGTGAATGGTGAGGCGCGACTCGCTCAGCGTCTCGGTTTTCCCCTCGCCCCATTCGACCACGACAACCGAGTCGATCAGTGCCGTCGCGAGGTCGAGAGTTTCGAGGTCGTCGAGGTCACCGATGCGGTAGGCATCGACGTGAACGAGGTTCGGCCCGTTCTCAACATGGTGGGCGCGAGCAATGATGAAGGTCGGGCTGGCTACCTCGTCTTCAATCCCCCAGGCGCGACCAATCCCGCGCGTCAGTGTGGTTTTCCCCGCGCCGAGGTCGCCGCTGAGCATCACCAGGTCACCGGCGCGCAGATGGTGTCCGATCACCTCTCCGATGGTCTCGGTGACCTCCGGTGACGTCACCTCACACGTGAGCCGCACTGCGCTACTCCCCTGTCTGTTGCCGATCGTGTGTCTATTACCGATCGTGTCCGTTATCAGTCGTCAGTCGCGTCACCCACAGCAATCCGAGGCACGTGCTCGGCGATTCGCGTGACGATTTCGTAGTTAATGGTATCGCTCGCCTGTGCCCAGTCCTCGACGGTGGGGCACCCCGGTGTCCTCGGCGACGTCGGGTCGCCAAACAGCACGACACGATCGCCAACGGCAACCGGCGGGGTCGCGTCACTGTCGTCAACGGTGCTGGTTTCAGTGCTGCTGGTTTCAGTGTTGAGGGCGACGACGAATTGATCCATACAGATACGTCCAACGACCTCGCCGTCAATATTCGACGGATAGATACGCACTCGCGCCCGGTTCGATGCCGCCCGTGGAACCCCGTCCCCGTAGCCGAGCGGCACCAGAGCAAGCCACGTATCACGGTCGGCAACCCAGGTGGCACCGTAGGACACGGCGGTTCCCGCAGGGACTCGACGCACCTGGGTAATCTGCGCTTCGAGTGTCATGACCGGTCGAAGCCCGAGGTCGACGCCACGACAGCGCGCGGGATTCGGGCTCAGCCCGTAGATGCCAATCCCGTCGCGCACCATGTCGGCATGTGCTTCGCGATGCCATAACACTGCGGAGGTTGCGCCGATGTGGCGCGTGAGGTTGGGGAAACCTCCGGCACTGGCCGCCTCGACCGCGGTGTCGAAAACTTCGCATTGGTCTGCCGTGGCGGCGATTCCCTCGGGGCTGTCTTCGTCGGCGCGAGCGAAATGCGACCAGATTCCCACGAGATCAATCCCTGGGCACGAACGAGCCTCGGCACAAATCCGTGCGACCTCATTGACGTGACAGCCAGCACGGGTCATCCCGGTGTCGACTTTGAGGTGGACGCGTGCGCGACACCTTAACCGCTGCACTGCAGCATCGACGGCCTCGAGGTGGTCGATGCTCGCGATACTCAGCTCGATACCTCGCGAGAGTGCCGCAGCAATCGCGTCACCGTCGACACCTCCTCGACCGCTGTTGTCGGGCGGGAGAATCCACGACAGGATAGTCGGCATCGCCCGATTACCCGCACCAGATTCAGCACCCGAGTCCGCCAGCGCATCCATGAGAGCAATCGCCTCGCGCAGCTGCGCCACTCCGAGGATGTCGTAGCCGGCGTCAATGAGGGCACGTGCCACGATCAGCCCGCCGTGCCCGTAGGCATTGGCTTTGACCACCCCGAGGTGGCGGGGTGCCGGCGCATATTCGCGCAATACCCGCGTATTGTGGGCGATGGCATCGCAGTTGATTCGCGCGACACCGGGGGCAGGAATCACATGATGTTCGCAGGTGGGCACGATGGTCACGTCCTCATTGTTGCAGACTCGCGTGCAGCGAGGACGGTACCGATAGTTTCGGGGATCGCGCGTGCGAGGTCGAGAGCGGTGATCGGGTGTCCGATGCCACCGGTCATGCCGCGTGTCGGCAAATCCTCGCTCGCCAGGGTGTCGAGCCCGGCGGCACACCGTGCCGCCGCACCGTGAAGCCACACGGCATCCGCGACCGCATCGACGATCTGGCACTCAATCGACACCGCGTTGTCTGTGTGTCGCCGATGCCAATCAGCACACACCTGAGCGAGGCGTGCGGCAATCATCCCGGCAAGCACATCCCCGGTGCCTGCCGTTGCCGTCCAACCTGGCGCGTTGGCGATCGCTCGCGTCACCACCGCGCCACCGTCACCACTGGGCGCACCGATAATCGTGGGCGATCCTTTGAGTACGACGATCATGCCGGTGACCTCGGCAATCCACCTAGCCCACAACTCAGGCGATTGTGAGACGTGCCCCGCATCGACCGTGAGGGGAGCGCCCGCGATCGGGGCGAGTGAGCTGATCAGTCGTGCCGCCTCCCCGTGGTGCGGTGTCACGACCAGTGTTTCCGTATTCACCGGCTGTTCCGCTGTTCGCTGAGCAATGAGTTCGGGCACCACCGCGAGAGCCCCGGCGTCAATAACCACGGGCACCGCACGCGGCTGGGATTGTTCGAATTTAATCCACCGCAGAGCGTGCTCTCGTCCTCGGCGCTCACTCATCCCGCAGCCGACGACGACGGCGTCACTGTTCTTCGCCGGCGCCACCTCGTCGCCACGCTCGACAACGACGGTGGGGAAACGCTGAAGTACCAGCGAAGCTACGGCTGGCGTCGAGGCTAGGCGCACCATGCCGGCACCGACCCCCACGGCTCCGGCCGTGGCGAGAACGGCGGCACCGGGATAGTCCTCACTCCCCACACTGAGCATCACCGTGCCGCGGGTGAATTTGTGGTCGCGCGAGTCAGGAATGCGGTAGCGAGCGCCAACGTCACCAGCCTTCACCGCAGGCTCACTCCACTGTCACGGATTTTGCAAGGTTGCGCGGCTGGTCGACGTCGTACCCCTTGGCACTGGCCAGTTCACAGGCGAAAACCTGTAACGGCACCACAGTGAGCAGTGGAGCGTAAAGGGTAGGCACCTGCGGGATGCGGACAATCACGTCGGCAGTATCGACCACCGCGTCATCTCCGTCCTCCGCGATGACGATGGTGTAGGCACCGCGCGCCCGCACTTCCTCAATATTCGACACGACTTTGCGGTGAAGTTCGGGCCGCCTCGGCGTGGGCACGACAATGACGACGACCTGCCCGCGGTCAATCAGCGCAATCGGACCGTGTTTGAGCTCGCCCGCAGCGAACCCTTCGGCGTGGATGTAGGCGATTTCTTTGAGTTTCAACGCCCCTTCCATCGCCACCGGGCAGCCAACGTGGCGTCCAAGGAAAATCACCGATTCCTCGTTGGCGAGCGCACGAGCGGTCATCCGCACCGTTTCCGCACGCGACAGAACCTCGCGCACGAGGTCGGGCACGCGCCCGAGCTTGTCGAGATAGTCCTGGACTTCGTCAGCGAACTTATTGCCCCGCACCTGCGCGAGGTAGAGACCGAGGATATAGGTGGCGGTGATCTGCGCGGTAAACGCTTTCGTTGACGCCACCGCGACTTCGCGTCCTGCGTGGGTGAGAAGCACGGCGTCGGACTCGCGCGAGATGGTCGACCCCGGTGTGTTGACGATGGCGACGACCTTCGCCCCCTGTTCGCGGGCGTGTCGTATCGCCATAATCGTGTCCATCGTTTCCCCCGACTGCGAGATCGCGACGACGAGGGTTTTTTCTGTCACCACCGGGTCGCGGTAGCGGAACTCGTGGGCAAGCTCGACCTCAACGGGAATGCGACACCAGTGTTCGATGGCGTAGCGCGCCACCTGCCCGGCATACGCCGCGGTGCCGCACCCGACAATCACCATCTTGTCGACGCGGCGCAGCACCTCTTCGGGGATGCGCAGCTCATCAATCGTCAGAGCACCGGAGGCGTCAAGGCGATCGGCGAGCGTGGCGGCAATGGCGTCGGGCTGCTCATGGATTTCCTTTTCCATAAACGTCGGCCACCCGTCCTTCGAGGCACGCTGCGACGACACCTCAACGGGAAGCGGCTTCGGCTCAACGACGTCACCGCCGGGGTCGATAACGATGAGATCGCGCGCGGTAGCGACCACGAGGTGATCTTGCCCCACTTCGAAAGCACGGTCGGTCGAGTCGGAAAACGCCAGCACGTCAGATCCGAGGAAATTCTCCCCCTCGCCTCGCCCGATGACGAGCGGCGAGGAACGTCGCGCGGCGACAATGACGCCGGGTGCGTCGGCATGCATGACAAGGAGCGTGAAAGTGCCGTCAAGACGCGTCGTTGCCTCCCGTACCGCGCAGGCGAGGCGCACGGCAGCGAGAGCTGTGTCATCGTCGAGGTCAGTAAGCACTCCGGAGTTGACGATGGTGTCGTCGGGCGTGACCACGAGGTGACCGCCCTCGATCTGGCGGTTAATCAGCGCAATGAGGTGCGCGACAACTTCAGTGTCGGTATCGGATACGCAGTGAATACCGAGTGTGGCGAGCTCGCCGCGCAGTGTGGCGGCATTTTCAATAATGCCGTTGTGGACGAGGGCGAGCGCACCGTCGTCAGCGACGTGCGGGTGGGAGTTGACCTCCGTCGCCGGCCCGTGTGTAGCCCACCGGGTGTGTCCAATGCTTGCCAGCGGGGCGAGACTCGCATCTTCGTCAAGTGCCGCACGCAGATTCGCGAGTTTCCCCACGCGTTTGACGACCTCGATGCGATGGTCTTCAGTCGCGAGGGCGACACCAGCTGAATCGTAGCCGCGGTATTCGAGATGGGATAGTCCGCCGAGTGCCACGTCAACAGCACGACGCGACGGGCGAGAGGAAACGTAACCAACAATTCCACACATGCTCCATATCGTGACATGAGGGCGGTGCCTCTGTCGCCTCACGCTGTCGGTCCACGTCACCCGAATTCGTCACATTGACGGCGGTTGTGCCCGCTATCCTAGGATCGGTTGTACTACTGCACCAACGAGGCAGTACCGATACAGCCCCTCATAACTAACGTCACGGAAGGGAACGTCACTCATGTCCACACCGCCGCCACCCACCAGTGCCGATAAGCCGCAGGATGACGTGCAGCAACCGTCAGCGGTTGAAGCCCAGCCGCCAGCACCGGTACCGCCGACCGCCCCCGGCGACACGGCGCCAGTATCACCGGGAACACCCGCGGCACCAGCCCCCGTGACGCAACAGATGCCGACACCGGCTCCAATGCCCGCAGGCGTACCGGCACCGTACGCGCAACCTGTTCCCGGCGCGCCGGCACCGGTTGCCACGCCGCCCGTCGCAGCATCGCCGAACGCGGTCGGCAACGAGTTCCAGGCTCTGTGGCAATCGGTGAAGGATATCTTCACCGGATACCCGCGTCGCGCTTTCGCTCGCGGTCGTGCCTCGCGTTTCGGCTGGCTGATCACCCTCGGGATTTTTGCCATCACCACCGGCATCATCTACTTCACCATGACCATGCGCGCCGCCGACTTCGGCAACTCGCTGCTCGCGCAGCTCGACACTCACCAGCGCATTGACAGCTTCGGCGCCGGTCTCGTGTCCTTCATTCTGTCGATGGTCGGCTCGGCGATCGTCATCGCCATCCTCATGGCCACTCGCGCACTCGCCATCTTCGCCACCGCAAAAATCCACAAGCTGAGCCAGGTGCGCTACGTTGACGCCCTTCAGGTTCTCGGCGTCGCATTCCTCCCGCTCGCGGTGGTCAATGTCATTCTCGCGCTGGTCACTGCCGTTCCCATTCCGGCGCTGACGGGTCTGGCGATGTTCCTCGTCGTACTGATCGCGATTCCGATGTTCAACCTCGTCGAACTGCTCGTATACATGGGAACCTCGCAGCTCGGCCGCTACGACCGCTCCCCGGTCATCACTTACGTGGTTGCGACGTTCCTGTCCTACTTCGTCACCGCGATCGCAACGATCATCGTCAGCACCATCACGCTCGCAATCACTGCGGCATCACTGGGACACTGAGGGTGAGCAGGACAATGAATACCACCTCAACTCCAACGCGCGGGCGTGCGGCACTGTTCTCCCTCGTCGCAGTCCTCGCTCTCGTCCTCAGCGCCTGTGGACTCAAACCGAGTGCTGTCGTCACCGTTGATTCGAATTTCTCCGGCACCCGTGTCATTACCGCTACGGTGCCGAAGACTGAAGTGGACGAACATGTGACGGGCGGGACAGAAAAAGCCGAAGCCGCCATTACCAAGCACCTACCCGAGGGCATGACCTACGACGGAATGACGTCGACGGATAAAGACATCGTCGCGAAGTTCACCATCTCGTTTACCTCCCTCGACGACTACAAGACCAAGGTCAAAGGGATCCTTGCCGGTGGCGGTATCGACCGCGATGTTGAGGTCACGTTTGCGGCCTCAAGTGACGGTTTGGTCTCTGGTGTCCAATACTCCGAAAACTTCGATGACTCCGACTTGTTGACGTGGATGCGTGAAGCGTTTGTCACCGAAAGTGTCGTATCGGAAGATCAGAAGTATTCGATCATTGACACCCCCAGCTCCCCTCAGCTTGTGGTCGATGGGAAGACCTACACGTCATCGGGCTGGGCGATGAGCGTTCGAGACGTCGTTGATAATGGGGTCAATGAGCTCTCCGTTATCGTCTCACTGCGAAGCGAGGACACCTACCACACCCAAATCGTCCTCGGATTAAGCGAAAATACACCGACTCCACGTCAGACGAAGATCAAGGAATACGTTGACTCCCACCTGCCCAAGGGAGCCACACTCGATTCTGCTGACCAGATCTACCATCCCTCAGATGAACTGAGCAGCCGGATGGTGATTGACATTCCAGCAACCTCGCTGGAGGAAGTGTCGGCGGCTTTGACGGAGTTCCTCGGAACCGACGCGCACCTCACCATCGAAGACAGTGGGGTCGACACGTCGACACTGTCACTGTCGCGCCACGTCGTGGCCCATATCGACTACTCCAATGTGGTCAGCCCCAACAGCTACTCCAACGAGCTGATCTTACTTTCGGACAGTGCGATGTCTTCGCCCGATATGCGGGTCAACAACGATGACAACGGTGTGTGGGCTGCATTCGCCACCGGCACCGACATCGACCAGACACTCACGATGGCGTTGCCCGTGGATCGTGTTGACGTCAGTGTCGCACCCAGCCGCTCAGACGCAATTTCAGCAACACTGTCAGCCGTGGCCGATTCCTCGGCTAGCGAAGCAGATCAAACACATCTGCACGATGCGATGCAGCTCATTGATCCAGACGCGACGGTTTCTCAGTCGACGCGTGACGGAGCTACGGTCTATTCGGTCACCGTTTCTGGTTCGTCTCCCGACGAACTCACCGAGAAACTGCAACGCACCATGCCACAAGCATCAGTGTCCATGGAAACAACCTCTGGCGGTCTTTTCTCATCAACGCGTTCGCTCACCTTCTACATTCCATTCGGCGAGTTCGTCGACGCCACCAGATACGCCACTGTTGAGACTCCGTCTTTCACCTCGATTGATCGTGAAAACGGCGAGACATCGTGGATGTGGAACGAGGACGGCACCCTTGTCGGCGGCGCCGGTATCTCATCTTCGGTCACCGTCACCCTCAAACAGACCGGCGTCGGCGGGTTTATCGTGCTGGGGATTATTCTCGCGCTGCTGATTGCCGGCGGCGTGGTGGCGTTCATTTTCCGGAAGAAGATCGCTGCCGCGATTGCTGCGAAACGCGCACAGATTGACCAGGCGCGAGCCGAGGCATTGCAGGCGCAAGCGATGAATCCCGCTCAGCCCGGTGTGCCTTCTACGCACGGCACTGTCGGCGCAGCTGGCGCCCCAGGCGCTGGTGCTGTCGGTGTCGCTGGATCGCAGCAGGAGGATGAACTCCCCGAGTTTGCCTAATATGTGACGACTGCGACGTGAGATTGTGCCGTATCTGCGGGTGGAAACACCGGCAGATACGGCACAATTGTTGTTCGTGAAAGAACGCTCCCACTCCCCCCTCGCGCCGGTGAACTCGGCGTTTCGCCACTTCACTCGCAAAGAATGGGCGGCGTTAGCGGAATCGGCACCACTGCCGCTCACCTCCTACGACATTGAGCGCATCTCCGGTCTCGACGATCCCCTCGATCTGCGAGAAGTCGACGCAATCTACCGTCCGGTGTCCGCTTTACTCCAAGTCGACGTTGACGCGAACCGCCGTCTCGGACGTGACCGTCACTATTTCTTCCACGATGACGAACACATCTCGACCCCGTTCATTATTGGCATCGCCGGGTCGGTGGCGGTCGGTAAATCCTCCACCGCGCGCCTGATGCGTGAACTCCTCTCGCGCTGGCCCTACACACCTCGCGTCCAGCTCATCACCACCGACGGGTTTCTCTACCCCAATGCGGTATTGCGCGAGCGTGAAATCATGGATCGCAAGGGATTCCCCGAATCCTACGACCGTACTCGCCTCCTCGACTTCATGGCGGCAGTCAAATCCGGTGCCGACCGAGTCGAAGCCCCGGTGTACTCCCACCTCACCTACGACATCGTG
>JAEZVQ010000016.1 GCA_023420745.1 Actinomycetes bacterium | reverse complement strand
GAGCGATCCCCTCCGGAATTCTCGCGATTTCCGACGACGTCGCTCGCGGGCTGGTCACCCGCTTCGGACGCGTCCACCACACGCGCACCGACCGCGCGCACCTCGCCATTCCCGCTGGCGCGACCCGCGACGATATCCTCCGCGCGATTGCCGACACTCGTGTCGAACTGCACTACTCGGACGGCTCGCATGTGCCTCGCCCCATCGATATTGATGAGGAGAGCGTGGTGCGAATCCTCGATGCGGCAGCCGGTTCGACGGACGGAAGCGCGGGCGACACCGTGCGGGTCGACATCTCGGTGCGCGTGCGACAGCGCCACTATCCTTCTCCCTTCGCTGAAGAGAGAGCCGACCCGTCAATCGTGCGATGGGACTTCGATGGGCGTCCGCTCTACCTGATGATTGCGACCGAGGATGAGAACGGCAACTGCATTGACCCGCGCGGTGGTCACACCCATATGCCGCTTCGCGTTGCCGAGACAATCGCCGATCTCGCCGACGCTAATGGTGGAACGACCCGCGAAATTGACCTCCTGCGTCGCGGCGACCTCACTGCCGACACGCGCGTGATGACCGGCTGTTTTTGGGCGCCCGAGATCCACGTCATCGACGGCACGCTGTCGATTCTGTTCATGCCCTGTTTCAACGGGGAGGCGCTGACGCGAGACGGTGAGCCCAATGACCGCGCCGGCAAGCCGGATATGTGGACGGGGCGCTGCCACATTATGCGGCTGAAGACCGGTGATGGCGGGCAGCCGCTCGATCCTCGCGTGCCGGAAAACTGGGACAAACCGCAACTGATGACCCGCGCTGACGGATCGATCCTCAACCCCGTCCAAGACATCAGCCTCGACATGACGGTGCTCGAAGATTCCGGACGTCACTACTACCTGTGGCAGCAGGTCGGCTCGGTGTGGATCGCGCAGTTCGACCCTGAGCATCCCGAGCGGTTGACTACCGAGCCGCGCCAGCTCATCGTCCCCGAATACGCGTGGGACAACCTCATTGCTGAAGGCCCGAATGCGGTCGTGCGTGGCGACACGATCTACCTGCTCTACTCCGGGGCGAATGTCGACATCGACTATGTCACCGGTCTCGCGACCGCGCCCGCCGGTCAAGGCTGCGATCTCGAAGACCCGAGGTGCTGGCGCAAACTTGGCTACCCGATCCAAAAATCGGGGATCGTCAACGGGCGTTGGCAGCTCGGCACCGGGCACGGCATGTGGACGGTGGATGAAGACGGGCTCGACCTCTATGTCTTCCACAGTGCGCGATGGATCGACGGGCGCTACCGTGGACGAGACACCCAGGTGCGACGCGTCCACTGGGCAGCGGACGGGATGCCGATCCTCGACATGAGTGACGATGAGGACGTGCATCCCGCGCTCCGCGACACCCGCCTGATTGTCAGTATCGGTGGGGAATGCAGTGGATGTTCGACTCGCTGACCCGCAGCTGCTCGCGGTTGCCGACGCGGCGAAGGGGTATCTCACGCAGCTCGACAGGAATCGCCTCGCTTGGCCGTATCGGCGCGAGGCGGGGCTCCCGCAACCGTCGGGAGTATCGGGCTACCCCAACTGGGAGTCAACCGGTCTGGACGGGCATATCCTCGGACACGCACTTTCCGCGTGGGTGGCGTGGGGGCAGTGGCATGAAGTTGACGAGGTGGTGCGCCTGATCAGTGACTGTCAGCACGCCATCGGCACCGGATACGTCGCGGGAATCCCGGATGGGCAGCGGCGTTGGGATCAGGTGGCACAGGGTCGCATCGACGCCTCTCCCTTTGAACTCAACGGCATGTGGGTGCCGCTGTACAACCTCCACAAGCTCGCCACCGGACTCCACGACGTGGCGGAAGCAGGGCAGACACCCCTATCGGCTACGGCTCACTCATGCGTGATGTGGCTATTGGAATGGTTCGAGGGAGTCGCAGCGAACCTCAACGACGAGCAGTTTCGCATCGTCCTTGCCTGCGAATATGGCGGTTTCAACGACGCAGTCGTGAGGATGGCGGCGCGCGAACACGCTCGCGGTGGGGACGCCCAGCGATGGCTCACCCTTGCCCGACGCTTCGACCTCGACCCGGTATTTTCAGCAGCGGCAGACGGGGATCGCGGTGCTGGCGATCGTGCACTCGACCTGCGGGGACTCCACGCGAATACGCAGATTCCTAAGGCCATCGGTTGGGCTCGCCTGGCCGCAATGACCGGCAGTGAGATGCATCGGCGAGCCGCCGTCGCACTATGGGACAGCGTGGTCGGCGAGCACAGCGTGAGCATTGGCGGGCACTCGGTGGGTGAACACTTCCACGACCCCTCAGATTTCACCCCGATGATCACGTCACGCCAAGGCATCGAAACGTGCAATACCGTCAATATGGTGCGCCTGACCCGCATACTCATCGACAGCGGGATGTGTTCGCATCGTCGCGCAATAGCGTTCATCGACCGTGCCATGGCGAATCACGTGCCCTCGACCGTGCGCGTTGAGCGCCCCGGATTTGTCTATTTCACGCCGATGCGCCCCGGATCCTACCGCACCTATTCGACACCGGATCAGTGCATGTGGTGCTGCGTCGGCATCGGATTGGAAGCGCATGCCGAGTACACGCGCGACATCTATCGTGACCCGCACGCCAGTGACCTCGGGGGTGCGGGCGTCGATCTCATGGTCGAGCGCCTCATTGATTCGGACGTCCGCGCCGTCGATCGCAGGGGAGAGCCATTCATCTTCAGCCAGCGCCGCGTCGACTCATCCATCGACGGTGATCACGAGGGGTTGGCAAGTGATCTGGGCTCTGCCGTCACGTGCCTGACTGGCGAATGGCGCGTGAGCCCAGACAATTGTGCGGCTTCGACCGATCCGTCTCGCCGGTGGCGGATCGGCTTGAGAATCCCGGCGTGGTGCTCACACTGGCGGCGTGAAGTCGAGGGAGAGCCATGGCACGAGATTCGTCTATTCGTCGACGGTTCTGACATTGACGGCTCACCCATTGCCGATATTGTCGTTGAGGTCGGCGCGGGCGAGCTCGTCCGGCTGAGTTTTCTCGCGCCGGTCGCCGCCGAGCCACTTCCCGACAAATCCCCCTGGGTCTCGATTGTCAGCGCCGGTCGCGTTTTCGCCCTCGACCTCGGATCGGCGAACGAACCCGACGAGGATGCGACCGCGGCGCGCACCGCGCACATTCCCAGCGGTCGCGCACTGGCGCTCGCATCCACGCCGATCATCGACCCCCGCCACATCCGCGTCCGCGACGAGGATCGCATTGAAGTCGCCCTCGCGGAACCGCGCCAGATGGCAGTTCAGTCAATGGGGGAGCCGATGAGTACAGGGAAGCTGACAACCACGGGGGAGCCAACAGGGGATGAGCGGCGATGGCTCATCCTTCGACCGCTGACACAGCTGGCGGGACATCGCTACAGCGTGTACCTCCCGGCAGTTTCGCCGACCTGGACCACTGAGGACATCCGGTGCTACCTCGACGACCTCGACGCGAGTGAACGCGGGGTCGAGGCGCGAACCATTGACGCCGTTGCTGTCGGGCAGCAGCAATCCGAAATCGATCACCGCGTCGAGGAGGACGGCAGTGAGGTCGTCCTCGTCGACGGGATTCGCGCTCGGCGGCTGCCGGTCGGCGCATGGGTGAGTTATGAGCTCGCGGACTGGGAGCGCGTGGGAGAGACACTGTGGATCACCGGTCGCAAGTGCCGAGATGCGATGAGTGAGCCTACGGAATTGATGGGTGAGCCATGGGTGAGGGTGAGTGTTGACGGTGTCGAGGTCGCGCTGACGCGTCCGCCCGCACACCGTGCCGGCACCGACAGCGCTGATCGCGGTGCCGATGAGCGCACTCACCACGGGCAAAGGTCGGGAGCACGCCCAACCTGGGTGGCTCACTGTCCGCACTCATTGGCAGGGGAGAGCCACCGGGTGAAGATCGAGGCGCTGAAGCGTGAGCTCGATATCACCGGTATCCGGTGGATGCGCCCCGTTCCCGGCGCGACAGCCGATACGATGACAACGCAGCCGCTACCATGACAATCATCGCCGTCAACCCGGTGCGGGCGATGGGTAAGCCACAATGAGGAGCACACGATGACACCATCTCGTCGACGCGTCACGATGCGTGACGTTGCCGAACGTGCCGGCGTGTCGATCAAGACCGTGTCGAATGTCGTCAACGACTTCGAGTTCATCAAGGACGGCACGCGCGAACGCGTTCTGACCGCCATCGAGGAACTCGGCTACACCGTCAACCTCTCCGCCCGCGGTTTGCGCAAGGGGAAATCGGGATTCATTGGTCTGGCGATCCCGGATCTGTCGATGCCGTATTTCGCTCAGCTCTCGGCCCTCGTGATCGAGCAGGCTCGTCGCCTCGGGCTGCGCGTCCTCGTCGAGCCAACGATGTATTCGCGTGAAGGTGAGCTTTCCGTCCTCCACGGGGCACAGCACAAAATGCTCGACGGGCTGCTGTACTCGCCTCTCGAACTCGGTCAGGACGACGTCGACGAACTCGCCGTGCCCTATCCGCTTGTCCTCCTAGGCGAACGCATTTTCACCCCGTCAATCGACCACGTGGCGACAGAAAACGTCGAGGGTGCGCGCACCGCAACCGCGCATTTGATCGACATCGGCTGTCGGCGCATCGCCGTCATCGGTGTCCATCCCGGCGAGGTCGTCGGCTCGGCGGGCTTGCGTTTCCAGGGCTACCGTGAAGCATTGGCGGCGCACGGGATCGCTTTTGACGAGGATCTCGTGGTCGAGTCGCGGATGTGGCATCGTATCGATGGGGTCAATGCGGTCAACGCGCTGCTCAATCGCGGCATCGTCCCCGATGGGATCGTGGCACTCAACGACATGTTGGCCGCTGGTGCACTCCACGCCATCCAGATGCGCGGTCTGCGCGTTCCTGAAGATATTGCCGTCGTCGGCTTCGACAACTCTGACGATTCGCAGTACCTCTCGCCGTCTCTCACCTCGCTCTCGCCCGGTTTGGACGAGGTCGCGCGCACGGCGGTCACATTGCTGAGAGACCGCATTGACGGTCGCGAGCCTGCCGGTGTGGGCGAGGGTGGGCACGTTTTCACCAAGGTTCCCTCGACCCTCGTGGTGCGCGAATCGACGCGCCGCTGAGCGACCGTCACCTCGAGTAACTGGGCAAATTGCGGCATATCCACTTGACGAACACGACCCAACGCGCCAAACTTTACAACGTTGAAAATATCAAAGGAGATGAGATGGTGAACTACCCCAATCCCATCGTCGTTCAGCGTGCCG
>JAEZVQ010000004.1 GCA_023420745.1 Actinomycetes bacterium | reverse complement strand
CCGGAGTTGAGCTGCGCGTCGAAGTTGGCGAGGAACGCGACCTCAGCGGTCTCGACGACGAACATCGTCGCCGAGTCCGCCACGTTGTCGGTGAGATTGCGCGAACCCTGCGTTTTGTCGACGAGCTGACCGGCGAATCGGGGGACATGGGAGGTGGCAACTCGGTTTCGGATGATCCGCGCGTTCTCGATGCCCAGCGTCTGACAATCCTCGGGCAGTTGATGGTGGCGTCCCACGAGTCGCTGCGCGACGACTACGAGGTGACCTGTCCGGAACTCGATACGGTTGTCGAGGTGGCGATGGAGTACGGCGCCTACGGGGCGCGGATGACGGGTGGCGGCTTTGGCGGTTCAGCGATCGTCCTCGTTGACAGTAGCGAGGTCGAGCGCATCACCCAGGCGATTGGCGATGCGTTCGCGTACCGCGGTTTTAACACCCCCGCATTCCTCGTTGCCGTTCCGGCGACGCCGGCGAAGTAGAAGAGGAACGCGATGCCCAGTGAAACGAGTGGCGCCCAGCAGCCGTGGATGATTATCGGACTGGGTAACCCCGGTCAACGCTATGCCGACACCCGGCACAATGCGGGGCGGATGGTCGTTGACGCGCTGGCGCGGCGTGCCGGCGCCACGTTTGTCCACCACCGAGCGCGCGCTCACGTCGCCGAATGTCGCATTGGCATCGGTGAGGGTGGTCGCCCCGGACCGCGCGTCATCCTCGCCTACCTCGACAGCTACATGAACGAATCCGGCGGGCCCACCGGTCAGCTCACCCGGTTCTTCTCCATCCCTGCCGAACACCTCCTCATCGTTCACGACGAGCTCGACATCCCTGAACACGATGTGCGCGTCAAGCGCGGCGGTGGCGAAGGCGGGCACAATGGCTTGAAATCGATCTCCGCGCACCTGGGCACACGCGACTATGCGCGGCTGCGCGTGGGGATCGGTCGCCCGCCGGGGCGCATGGATGTGTCCGATTTTGTCCTCGCCCACATCCCCGCGCGTCAACGCGACGAGTTCGCCGTCACCGTCGAACGTGCCGCTGACGTGGTCGAAGACATCGTCACCCTCGGTTTCACCACCGCACAGCAGCGGGCGCACACCGCGTCATCGCTGAGTTCGTGACCGCCTCCACGACTGTCACCGCATTACCCATCGCTGCCAGAAGAGAACCGTGACTGTACTTCGCTCCCTCCTCGACGTCCTCGACACCGACCCGGCTTTTGCTGCCGCCACGCGCGCCATTCGCGACGCCAGTTCGGCTGAACCCGCGACGCTGGTGATGCCGGTCGGTGCGCGCCCACCGCTCATTGCCGCAGGCGCTGAGGCGCGTCACCCGCTCGTTGTCGTCACCGCGACCGGGCGCGAAGCCGACGAACTAGCCGCCGCACTGTCGTGCTACACCGAGGGCGTGGCGGTACTGCCCGCGTGGGAGACGCTGCCCCACGAGCGGCTCTCCCCTCAGCGCGACACCATGGCACGTCGCGTCGCCGTGATGCGTCGCCTCGCCCATCCGGAGGGTGAGGTTGGCTCCGCCACCGGGCCGATTCGTATTCTCGTCACCGGGTTGCGTGCTTTCCTCCAGCCCATGATCGCCGGGTTGGGCGACATCGAACCGGTGCGGATTCGTGAGGGCAACATTGTCGACCTTGCCGACCTCGTTGACCGGCTGGGCGCCATCGGGTATGAGCGTACCGACATGGTGCGATCTCGCGGCGAGATGGCGGTTCGCGGCGGCATCCTCGACGTTTTCGCCCCGACCGACCCGCATCCGGTGCGCATCGAACTCTTCGGTGACGAGGTGAGCGACATCCGCTACTTCGCGGTGTCCGATCAGCGTTCCCTCGGGGTCGCTGAAGGCGGGTTGTGGGCGCCGGCAGCACGCGAGCTACTCCTCACCGAATCGGTGCGGCAACGCGCCCGATCCTTGACACCGACACTGACTGGCGCAGCGTCGATGCTCGAGGTGATGGCAGAGGGGATTGCTGTGGAAGGGATGGAGTCGCTCAGCCCCATCCTCGTTGACGCGATGGTGTCGATTCTCGACCTCGTCGACTCCGCGTCGACGATTGTCGTTAGCGATCCCGAGCGCGTTCGAGCGCGTGCCGAGGATCTCGTCGCCACCACCGAGGAATTTCTCCTCGCCGCGTGGCGTGCCGCAGCGTCGGGTGGCGAGGTGCCGATCGAAGCGGAATCGGCGTCATTTCGCTCCGTTGAAGAGATGGCGAGCGAGGCCGCGTCACGCGGGATGGGCTGGGTGGAACTCACCACTCTCACCCCCGCGGCACTCGCCGACGCCACGGTCGACGCCTACGGGCGCGACCTCACCGTGGCGCGCAGCGTCGACGACGGTATTGATGCCGCGCACGCCCCGATTATTGCCGCGAACACGCTCATCCAGCTCGGATCCCGCGACGTCCACTCCTACCGCGGGAAAGTCGACGAGGCGGTGCGGGATCTGCGTGACCTGTCCGGCCGCGGGTGGAGAATCGTGGTTACCTCGGAGGGTGGGGGTTCGGCTCAGCGTCTCGCACAGGTGATGCGCGATGCCGACATTCCCGCGCGCATCGTCACCCGTCTTGACAGCGAGCCGGAGCCGGGTGTCGTCACCCTCCTTGCCGCCAGCGCCGGCCCAGGTGCCGTGTGGCCGGATCTTCGCCTCGCCCTCGTCACCGACACCGACCTCACCGGGCGCGCCTCGAGCGCCACCGACCCCGCGCGTCGAATGCCGACGAGGAGACGGCGCGGCATCGATCCGCTGACGCTCACCCCCGGAGATTTCATCGTTCACGAACGCCACGGCATCGGGCGTTTTGTGCAGATGGTGACGAGGACAGTCGGCGCCGGGGCGAATGCCGTTACCCGCGACTACCTGCAGGTCGAGTACGCGCCGGGGCGGCGGGGTGGTCCCAATGACGTCCTCTACGTGCCCACCGACCAGCTCGACCAGGTCACTCGCTACACCGGTTCCGACTCGCCCGGCCTGTCGAAGATGGGCGGAACCGAGTGGGCGAAAACGAAGGCGAAAGCACGCAAAGCAGTTAAGGAAATCGCCAACGAGCTGATTCGACTCTACGCGGCACGGCAAGCGACGAAGGGACACGCGTTTTCCCCGGATACGCCGTGGCAGCGCGAACTCGAAGACGCATTTTCCTATGTGGAGACCCCCGACCAGCTCGTCACCATCGACGAGGTGAAGTCGGATATGGAAAAACCGGTGCCGATGGATCGACTGCTGTGCGGTGACGTCGGCTATGGGAAAACCGAGATTGCCGTGCGCGCCGCGTTCAAGGCGGTGCAAGACGGCAAACAGGTCGCGATCCTCGTCCCGACGACGCTGCTCGTTCAGCAGCATTGTGAAACCTTCACCCAGCGCTACACCGGTTTCCCCGTTACCGTCGCCTCGTTGTCGCGTTTTTCAACGAAAGCCGAAGCCGAGAAAGTACGAGCTGGACTGCTCTCCGGCGAAATTGACGTTGTGATCGGAACCCATGCGCTGATTTCTGGCACCGTGCGGTTCAAGAGCCTCGGGCTGGTGATTATTGACGAGGAGCAGCGCTTCGGTGTCGAGCACAAAGAAGCCCTGAAGCAGTTGCGTACCGACGTTGACGTGCTGTCGATGTCGGCCACACCGATCCCACGCACCCTGGAAATGGCGGTGACAGGGATTCGTGAAATGTCGCTGCTCGCCACCCCGCCCGAGGATCGCCACCCGATCCTCACCTTTGTCGGTGGCTACTCCGATGAGCAAGTCGCGGCCGCTGTCAAACGCGAGCTGCTGCGCGACGGGCAGGTGTTCTACGTCCACAACCGGGTTGAGGACATCGATTCTGTGGCGGCAAAAATTGCCGACCTCGTGCCCGCGGCGCGCGTGAGAGTAGCACACGGAAAACTGTCGGAATCAGAACTCGAGCGCGTCATCGTCGACTTTTGGAACCGCGACTTCGACGTCCTCGTGTGCACGACGATTATTGAGACCGGTCTCGATATTGCCAACGCCAATACGCTGATTGTTGATCGTGCCGATGCGATGGGATTGTCGCAGCTGCACCAGTTGCGCGGTCGTGTCGGGCGCGGGCGAGAACGCGGCTACGCGTATTTCCTCTACCCGGCAGACAAGGCGTTGACCGAAACCGCACATGAGCGCCTGTCCACCATTGCCGCACATACACAGCTGGGATCGGGGATCGCGGTGGCGCAAAAGGACTTGGAAATCCGGGGTGCGGGGAACCTCCTCGGCGGCGAACAATCCGGGCACATTGCCGGTGTCGGATTCGACCTTTACGTGCGGATGGTGGCCGACGCGGTCAACACCTACCGGGGTAACACGCCCAAACGCGACGAGATGCGCGTCGAACTCGCGGTCAACGCACACATCCCCGACTCCTATATCACCGGCGAACAGCTGCGCCTGGAGACGTATGCGAAGATCGCGGCACTGGCGACCGCGGACACCGCCGCCGACCTCCGCGACGAGCTTCGCGACCGCTACGGTGACATTCCCGTCGAAGTGCAGAGGCTTTTCGCCATCGCTGGTCTGCGCGAACATGCGCGACTACTTGGTGTGCGTGACATCGCCATGCAAGGACAGTACGTGCGGATGCAGCCGGTGGAACTCGGCGACGCCCAGGCGATGCGACTGCGCCGACTTTATCCCGGATCTGTCCTCAAACCCGCGGTGCGTACCCTACTTGTCAAGATGCCGGCACCGACGCGGCTGGGAGCGCAACCGCTGGCTGACGAAGAACTCATCGACTGGGTTGAGCGCGTGCTCGACACCATCATCACTCCAATGACCCTCACGTAGTCGGTGCGTCAAAAGTCCCTGTGGGCGCGTGCGGTGACGGGGTTTAGAATGAGTGTGGATCAACGTGTGAAAGGACGGAGAACCTGTGATTCGACTCTCCACCCGATTGACTGGTCGTCAAACTTCCGGCGCTGGTCGCGGACGCCGCGTCGCTGCAGCGATTGTGGTTACTGCCGCCATGCTTGGCGCGTGTTCCGCTCACCCGGGCGCGGCGGTGATCGTCGACAACCACCGCTACACGCAACATGAGGTGAACGAAAGCGCGAAGGCGATGACGCTGATTACTAACCAGCAGATTGACGCCGCCACGATCGCTACCGTTCTCAGCCAAAGTCACGCGGTGGATGCTATTGCCGCAGACCACGGGGTGAGCGTGTCTGACGACGATGTCAAGAATCTCGTCGCCCGCGTCAGTGCCGAGCAGAATATCGAGGTCAACGACGTGACCGTGTCGGTGCTGCGCTACATGCAAAACATCCAGATGCTGGGACAATCGGGGATGAGTAAAGACGAGTTCCAGGTCGAAATGGCGCAGAAACTCGCGGGGGTGAGCGTTGAAATCAACCCGCGTTACTTTGTGGGAACAGCACCGGGGAAGCAGCCGTTGCCGGGTGTGACCTTTGCCGATACTGACAACGCCGTGACGCCCGCACAACCGGGGCAGTGACGCAGCACCCAAGGCGTACTACCGTATATACCGAATGCGACGCTCGTCGCACCACCAAGAAATAAGGAGAAGAACGTGGCACTGATTGAGGCCATTGGCGCTCGCGAGATCCTCGACTCTCGCGGCAACCCGACCGTGGAAGTGGAAGTGCTCCTCGCTGACGGCACGCTCTCGCGCGCTGCTGTTCCTTCCGGCGCATCCACTGGTGCCTTTGAAGCAGTGGAACGTCGTGACGGTGACTCTGATCGCTACCTCGGCAAGGGTGTGGAGAACGCTGTCGACGCTGTCGTGTCGACCATCGCTCCCGAGCTCATTGACGAGGACGCAGCCGACCAGCGTCGCATCGACAACCTGATGATCGAGCTCGACGGCACTGACAACAAGGGCAAGCTCGGCGCGAACGCCATCCTTGGTGTGTCGCTCGCCGTGGCGAAGGCCGCTGCGGAATCCGCAGGTCTGCCGCTGTACCGCTACATCGGTGGTCCGAACGCCCACATCCTCCCGGTTCCGATGATGAACATCCTCAACGGTGGTTCCCACGCGGATACCAACGTCGACATCCAGGAGTTCATGATCGCCCCGATCGGTGCGCCGACCTTCCGGGAAGCCCTGCGTTGGGGTGCCGAGGTCTACCACACCCTCAAGGGCGTGATTAAGGATCGTGGTCTGTCCACCGGTCTCGGTGACGAGGGTGGCTTCGCGCCGAACCTCGAGTCGAACTCGGCGGCTCTCGACCTCATCGTCGAAGCGATCGAAAAGGCTGGATTCAAGCCCGGCGCCGATGTCGCTCTCGCTCTCGACGTCGCCTCCTCGGAGTTCTTCTCCGACGGCGCCTACCAGTTTGAAGGTGAAGCCCGCACCACCGACTTCATGGTGCAGTACTACGAGAAGCTCATCACCGATTACCCGCTGGTCAGCATTGAAGACCCGTTGAGCGAAGACGAATGGGATGACTGGAAGGCACTGACCGGCCAGATTGGCGACCGAGTCCAGCTCGTCGGCGACGACTTCTTCGTCACCAACCCCGCGCGTCTGCGTCGCGGTATCGAAATGGGTGCGGCGAACGCACTGCTCGTCAAGGTCAACCAGATCGGTTCGCTCACCGAAACCCTCGACGCCGTCGAAGAAGCACACCGCAACGGTTACCGTTCGATGACCTCGCACCGCTCCGGTGAGACCGAAGACACCACCATCGCTGACCTCGCGGTGGCGACGAACTCCGGTCAGATCAAGACCGGTGCGCCGGCTCGTTCCGAGCGCGTCGCGAAGTACAAC
>JAEZVQ010000090.1 GCA_023420745.1 Actinomycetes bacterium | reverse complement strand
ATCGGCACACACTTGTCGGCGGCTCATCCCTGATTCAACCAGCGCGACCGCGTCAGCCTTGAACTGCTCGTTGTAGATCTTTGGCATGTCAACATCCTTTCGTGCTCCACACCTGTGAAGCAACCCTCGTGTCAACCAAACCTTCAGCAGTCCCTACTTATCAGGGCGGTGATCGAGACTCCGGGCACGCCGGTAAGCGCTACGGGAGAGACCAACAATCTGACAAGCAAATCTCCGCCAATAGCCCAGCCCAACCAGATGCCACACGGCATCATGACGGCGAGATGGGCTTAGAAGTAACGCTGCGATAATTCCTTCCACGCTGCCTTTTCCAGCTCGGCTTGACCTAACAAGCGCTTCAGACGCGTATTCTCATCACGAAGCCGCTGCAACTCTTTGGCTTCGCTTTTTGTCATCACCCCATACGTTGCCTGCCACCGGTGTAAGGTCGCTTCGCTAATGCCCAGCTCTGTCAGGATCTGAGCCGTCGTCGATCCGCCTTGCTTAAGTTCTCAGGCTTTCTCGAGCTTACGAACAATCTGCTCCGGAGTGTGCTTACTAAACTTCTTCACCATTCATCCATTCTCCCCACCCACAGGCAAGGCATCAATAGACAACACTCAAGTCACCCGGACCTAAAAACCTAGAACACTCCAGTATCAAAATGGGCGTCTAAATGGAGCCACCTGTCGGACTCGAACCGACGACCGTCCGCTTACAAGGCGGGTGCTCTACCAACTGAGCTAAGGTGGCGCGGCACTCATTGTGCCACGGTGATAGCCAACCTGTCGACTACCGCCCCGTCGCCTGGTTCACCAAGCTCGCTACCGCTTCAGCAGGATCACTGCCCTCAATCGCCAATTTCTTCCCATTGGCAATAAACTCCGGGGTTCCTAGGGTTTCGCGCCCCTCAACGTTCAGCGCCGCCCAGGCATCACGGTTCGCGCTGGCAACCACGTCACCATTTGCCGTGGTGAACTGTGCGATCACCGCGTCGGGCACACCAACCTCGGCCGCGATCTGGCGCACCTGCTTTTCCGAGTTCGCCGTATCCTGAATCACCGTCGGATCCTGAGCGTCGAACTGGGTCTTAAAGTACGTGAGCATCGCGTGATGGAAATCGAGGAAATGCTCGGGAGCCTCGCGATACACCACGACCGCCGCGTCAGTCGCCACCGGCATCCACTTCATATCAACCACCGCAACCGGGGTGAGCTCGAGATTGATTTCCCCCGCGTTCACTCGCGCCAGAAGGTCATCGTGCAGCGCCGCATCAATGTCCGCGCAGGCATGACAGGAATAGGAGAAGAACTCCTGAATTGTGGGCACCCCTTCACGCTGGGTTCCCACACCGTCGGCGCCGATCTGGAACGTTTGAGTCGTCCCCGCAGGCACGCTTGCAACAGCGTTACGGACACTCTCGTTTTTGGTACTGACAATGACCCACGCCACCGTCGCGACAGTGAAAACCATCAGTGTCGCAACGACGCCGATAATGATCATGCGAATTCGTGACTCACGACGTTGCATTTCTTGACGCATTGCCTCAGCTTTTGCTCGCGTGTTGTCTCTGCCGTCCAGTTTCGTCATGTCACGCTCACCTCACCACATCCGTCGATGCTGGTGGAAATACCCCACCAGCGTTCAGACTTACCACGCGCTCCATTATCGCGACTGTCGCACTACCGTCACAACTGCTCATCAATCCCGCTCATAGGAGCACGACAGCAGCGACAGCCACACCAACGAATGCGAGTGCAATAACGAGGCGCATTACGGGTGACGGGATCAGGGTCGTCGCCACAGCATGCACTCCTCGCCCAAGGTGGCGACCACTCATTCCGAGCCTCACCACCGTGATGACGAAAAGCCCAGACGCCCACAGCCCAACGCGTGTCACCACGTCCGGCACCACCGCTTGCCAAGTCGGCGATGCCATTGCGGGCACGTCGCTCATCACCGAGATCAGCGGATTGTCTCGCGCGTCGAGCCCCAATGTGACTGCGGTGAGCAACCACGCGACAACCACGAGTGTGCCAGCAACAACCGTGGATAGGGCAATACCCGCGGCATCCGCCGGCCACGTCCACAGGCACCGAAGTGTCGCCTGCCAAGTGTCAAACCGCCGAGACCCACCCGCGAGGCGTTGGCGCTGAGTGCGCCACGACGCAGCGCGACCAATCGTCGCCGTGAGTACAAGCACCACCAGCGCGACGACACCGCCGAGGGCACCGAATGCAACGGGTAGTGCTGCAAGAAGAAATGCCGAGGCGACGGCCAGCACATAGGAGCGTTGAGGTCGCGGAGGTTCCCACGGCTCTTCCATCGCTTCGCGCTGCCCGGGAGGATCCCACTGCTGTTGCACATCCCACGCTGTCGGCATCGACGCGCTCACCGGCATCCAGTGACGGGCAAGAACAGTCGTACCACCGGGAGCGCCCGACTCCTCAACCACGCGCGTCACATCGGAGTCGAACACCGTAGTCACCGAGGCTTCGGCACCGCTCACCCCGTCAATCGCCCGATCAATTGCCGCGAGGATCTCCTCAGGATCGGGACGCGAAAACGACACAGCATCGCCCGTGCGTGGAATTGGTGCCAATGCCGCACGCAAAGTCGTTGCGAGTGGCTGGGGGATACCGTCAAGATCGGCGTGCCCCAGGTGAACACGGGACAAAACTGCTTCCCAACCACCCGCGCCGAAAGGAGGGCGTCCCGTCACCATCATCACAATCAGCGCCGCCCACGACCACCAGTCCGACGCCTCCGACGGCACCTCGCCGGCGATGACCTCGGGCGCCACCCAACCGGGTGTCCCCGACACCAGCCCGGTGCGTGTCAAACGCTCGTCCTCGCCCGCCTTCGCGATGCCGAAATCAATGAGGACAGGGCCGCGTTCGGTGACCATGACATTCGACGGTTTGAGATCGCGGTGGATAACGCGCGCAGCGTGTACGGCGACGAGGGTTTCACGCAGCATCAGCCCGTAGGAATAAACCTCGTCGAGTGGCATCGGACCGTGACTGCGCAGGTAGTTGTCGAGAGTGATCCCCTCCACCAGCTCCGTCACCACGAAGGGCATGACCGCTTCGGTCTCCACATCGACCACACGGGCAACGCCGGGGGTGTGGATGCGGTTGATCATCATCGCTTCGCGAGCAAGTCGTGTGCGCGCCGTCGGATCTTCAGCAACCACCGGGTGGAGGAGCTTGAGGGCAAAATGTTCTCCACCCGCGTCCTCAACCTCCCAGACGACACCGGAACCACCGGAACCGAGACGGCGCACCAGTGTGTACCCGCCCACCTCGCTCCCGCTCATCATCCGCGCATCGTCATTCACGCCCCTAACCCTACCGGCGATACTGTGGTAATCTCAGCAGTGGTCGCACACTCAATGACGGGTGGGCGGTCGTGTCAGCGAAGACACTGGCACTCCTCACAACGGATCGTTCGGCACGTACCTGCCGATGAA